>CANEVR010000039.1 GCA_947442505.1 Flavobacteriales bacterium
AATGCGCAATCCGTTCAGTTCGGTTGCAGTCCAATTGCTGGTTATGTTTCCAACGCGGATGATTGTGATGATGCCTTGATTACTTATCAAGACAATGACAACGATGGTTTTGGTGGTTTGGGATTTGATGCTTGTGGTGTGTTGACCAATGACGACTGCAATGAAAATGACAATACCATCAATCCTGGTGCAGTGGAGATTTGCGGGAATACTGTAGATGAGAACTGTAATGGCTTGATCAATGAAGATTGTGCCTTTGACGCGGATGGTGATGGTTATTCCAATTTAGAAGATTGTGACGATAACAACGCAAACATCTATCCTGGCCAAGTTGAAATTTGTAACGGTATAGATGACAACTGTAACAACTTGATCGATGACAACTTGGTCTTTGTAGTTTATTACGTAGACCAAGACATTGACGGTTATGGTACAGCGGATTCTGATACATTGTGTGAAGCTCCTTCAGTCGGTTTTGCCACTGAAACAGGAGATTGTGATGATACCGATGCCAACATCAATCCAGGTGTCGTTGAGGCGTTCAATGGTATTGATGACAACTGCGATGGTGTTATTGACGAGGATATGATAGACACTGATGGTGATGGCGTGGAGAATGGATTGGATGCGGATGATGACAATGATGGTTTGTTGGATGAAGTTGAAGACGACTTTAACGGTGACGGCATCACAGGTGACGACTGCGACAATGATGGTATTCCCAACACATTGGATGCCGACCAATGTCCTGTGTTTATCCCAGAAGGATTTAGCCCCAACAATGATGGTGTAAACGATGTCTTTGAAATTCAACAATTGCCTTATGGTGCAGTGGTAGAATTGGAAGTTTACAACAGATGGGGAGCTTTGGTGTATGAAACTTCAGATTACAGAAATACCTGGACTGGGGTCAACAATGACGATGAAGCATTGCCTTCAGGTGTTTACTTCTACGTTGTACGCATTGCCAACATAGGCTTTGAAAAGACCAACCCATTAACCATTTGGAGATAGTTCATTTAAAACAAGAAAAGATGAAAAAATTATTGATCGTTTTATTTATTTCTCTTCCTGCAGTTTTTTGGGCGCAGCAAGATCCTCAATATACTTTGCACCAATTCAACACACTTTTGATTAACCCTGCATTTACGGGTTCAAGAGGTGGAATGGAGGCCAATGTTAGCTACCGCAACCAATGGATGGGTATGGACAAAAGTCCAAGAACCTTTGGTGCCAATTTCCAGAAGCGTTATTTCGGTGATAAGTTGGCTACCGGTGTGAGCTATTACGGGGATCGCATCGGATCTCTGTCAAGAAACGTCGTTCAAGCATCACAGGCCTATCACCTTACCATGACCAAGTTTAATTTGTCATTGGCATTGAACGTAGGCTTGGAGCAATTTACAGGCGGCTTGGCAGGAATTCAACACACCATTTCAGGTGAGGTTGACAATGCTTTTGCTTCTGATGTGCAAAAGACCAGTTTGAATTTTGGAGCAGGTGCCTATTTGTATTCTCAAAAATTCTGGGCAGGTTTCTCTTTGCCTCATTTGATGAAGTCAGATTGGGGAAAAGCAACAACAGGAGATGTTCAAGCTGCTTATGCTTCAGTGCATAGTTTCTTAACTGCTGGTGGTATTGTAAACGTTAATCCAATGATGGATTTAAAACCCTACGTTTTGGTAAAATGGACTGAGAACGTCTCTCCCATGATGGAGTTGGGTACCATGGCGTTTTGGATGAAGAAGATTGGTGTAGGTGCAGGATACAGAGTGGGTGATGCATTGATTCTTAATGCAGAGTGGTTGGTGAGTGAGAATTTCAGAATTGCCTATGCATACGATAGAACCATTTCTGGCCTAACAGCATTCTCTCAAGGTGCTCATGAGATTGGCATTCGTTACAACATGGGTGGCATTTTTGGATTGAGATAATTATTGACTATTTGAAATAAAAATGGCGACCAATCGGTCGCCATTTTTTGTTATCTGTAATCAACTCAATAGTTGAGTAACTTCTCCATGGTTTCAGCCAATTTTCGATTGGCCAAGTATTGATTTTCCAATACTGCACTAAATGGAATGGGGGTGTCCATACTGGCACATCGCATCACTGGTGCATCCAAATATTGGAAGCATTGTTCTGTTATGCGCGCAGAGATCTCTCCTCCAACACCACCCGTTTGGTTGTCTTCATGTACAATAAGCGCACGTCCCGTTTTTTGGACACTTTCAAAAATGGTATCATAATCCAAAGGAGACAGCGTGCGCAAATCAATCAATTCAATATCTGCAGGATGTTGTTTCAAATAATCCATCATCCAATGAACGCCCAAACCATAAGTAATCACAGTGGCTTTGCTTCCGGATTGAATAATACGGGCCTTACCAAACTCCAAAGAGTAATAGCCTTCAGGCACTTCTCCTTCAATGCTTCTGTATAACGCTTTGTGCTCAATGAACAAAACCGGATTGGGATCTTCAAACGCACGACACAACAACCCTTTTGCATCTTCTGGAAATGCAGGATAGGCAATCTTTAATCCCGGAACATGGAAGAACCAAGCCTCATTGGTTTGACTGTGAAATGGACCAGCAGCAACACTTGCCCCCGAGGGCATGCGTACCACCAAATCCGCATTCTCTTCCCAACGGTAATGTAGCTTAGCCAAATTGTTGACGATCTGGTTAAATCCACAGGTAACAAAATCCGCGAATTGCATTTCCACCATCGCTTTCCAACCTTTCATGCTCAATCCCAAACCTGCACCAACTATGGCCGACTCGCACAAGGGTGTGTTGCGCACACGATCTTTTCCAAATGCTTCTACAAATCCTTCGGTTACTTTGAAAACACCGCCATAGTCGGCAATGTCTTGTCCCATTAACACCAGATTGTTGTGCTTTTTCATGGACTCCTTCAATCCATCAGAGATGGCATCAATAAATCGCATGTTGACTTTTGTGCCAACGGGGTTGGTTGCTGCTTGATGGAAAGGTGCAAATACATCTGCACGTTCCTCTTCTTCATCAGGTGTAATTTCAGGCAGCGCGTATACAATCTTTAACGCGTTGTTGATTTTTAGTTTGATTTCTTCACGCTGCGCTTCTGCTGCTGAAGCAGAAATAATATTTTGTTGAATAAGCCAATTTTCGAAATTGTCAACGGGATCTTTTTTCGTCCACTCATCTATCAATCCTTGCGGGTAGTACTTGGTACCACTGGCTTCCTCATGACCTCTGATTCGGAAAGTCATCAATTCCAAAAGAATGGGCCTGGGATTTTCACGGATGCTTTCCAATAATCTTTTTACAGTGGAATAGACTTCCAAAATATTGTTTCCATCAATCTGCACGGCATCTTCTGCCGGAATTCCGTATCCAATGGCTTTATCGATGAATTGCTTGCATCTGAATTGCTCATTGCTGGGTGTAGACAATCCCCATGCGTTGTTTTCTATGGCAAAAATTACTGGTAGTTGCCAAACGGCTGCAACATTCAATGCCTCATGAAAATCGCCTTCACTGGCTCCGCCATCACCGGAGAAAACCACTGTTCCTTTGGGATTTTTTTCCAGCTTCTGCGCCAAAGCGATTCCATCTGCAATGCCCAATTGGGGTCCCAAGTGGGAGATCATCCCTACCAAGTGATGTGCTTTGGTCCCGAAGTGAAAAGAGCGATCTCTACCTTTGGTGAATCCCGTTTTTTTTCCTTGAAACTGTGTAAACAATTGTACCAAATCCAATTTCCGGGAAGTGAACACACCCAAGTTGCGGTGCATGGGCAAAATAAACTCATCGTCTTCCATGGCCTCCGTAATACCTACGGAAATGGCCTCTTGACCGAAGGAGCTGAACCACTTGGAAATTTTTCCCAAACGCAATTGACTCAACATTTTTTCCTCTATCATGCGTGGAAGCAAGATGGCTTCATAGAGCTTGAGCAACTCCTCTTTTTGGAGGTTTCCTTGCTCAAAAGGGATGGCAATTTCTTTATCCATAATCAGGCAACGAAGATAGGAAATCTTAGCGGGTGCTTGACCTATCTTTGTTCCTTTCGGTTGAATAGACTGACATGAATGAAACAGTTGAAATAGTAGTCTCTCCAGAAGAGCGCGAGGATTTGCAAAAAATCCATCGGTTGGCTTGCCAAAGAGTAGGAGTTAATCCAGCTCAGTATTTAAGTACCATCGTCAAATCAAGCATAGATGCCCGGAAACGTCCAGTTTTTCGACTTCAAGTGGCTATTCATGAGGCCAATGAAACCGCGTTGAGTCTTTTGCCTGTTTTGTACCCCGATGTGCGTCAGTCAGCAGTCCACGTTTTGATTGTGGGCTCCGGTCCTGCCGGACTTTTTTGTGCTTTAAAATTGATAGAGCAGGGCATTAAGCCCATCATTTGGGAAAGGGGACATGATGTTCGCCAACGCCGGAGAGACCTTGCAGCCATTACTAAAAACCAAGAGGTAAACCCCGAATCCAATTATTGTTTTGGTGAGGGTGGTGCAGGAACCTACTCTGATGGAAAGTTGTACACGCGTTCTACCAAAAGAGGAGATGTAAAGTCCATTCTTCAGGCTTTGGTTCAGTTTGGCGCGGATCAAAATATTTTAATCGAAAGTCATCCCCACATCGGCACCAATAAATTGCCACAAGTAATCACACAAATGAGAGAGCAAATCATTGCCTCAGGTGGTGAAGTGCATTTCTCAAAGAAATTTGTTGACTTTAAAGTCAATAAATCTAAAAAGTTGGATGCTTTTGATGAAGAGGGAAATGCTTTTTCTTTTGACGATATTGTCTTGGCAACGGGACACAGTGCCCGAGACATTTTTGAACTATTGCACAACAAAGGTTTGGAGGTGCAATTCAAGTCATTTGCATTGGGTGTAAGGGTGGAACACCCCCAATCCGTCATTGATGCACAACAATACCATTGCGAGGTTAGGCACGAAGCTTTGCCTGCTGCGGCCTATTCATGGGTTGAGCAAGTCAATGGCAGAGGTGTGTATTCTTTTTGCATGTGTCCTGGAGGAATCATTGCACCCTGTGCCACAGACAAAGAGGAGGTGGTAACCAATGGCTGGTCGCCCAGCAAGCGAAACAATCCTTGGGCCAATTCTGGCATTGTGGTGCCTGTGCAATGGGAAGACATTCCTGAATTTCATTCCTACGGTCCTCTTGCAGGATTGCGTTTTCAGCAAAGTGTTGAAAGAGCCTGTTGGCAGGCTGCTGGAGAAACACAACGAGCACCAGCGCAGCGTTTATTGGATTTTTTGAGAAACAAAACCAGTGCGCAACTTCCAACTTGCTCTTATTTACCGGGTGTTGTATCCAAAAATTTGCATGACATTTTACCTCCTTTTATCGCGCAATCTTTAAAGAAGGGATTTGAACAAGTGGGAAAAAAAATGAAGACCTATTTGCATCCAGATGCCATATTGGTAGCGCCTGAATCACGCACCTCCTCTCCAGTCCGTATTCCAAGAGATCCGGAGAATCTGGCACATCCCCAAATGAGCAACCTATATCCATGCGCGGAAGGCGCAGGTTATGCCGGCGGGATTATTTCTGCAGCGATTGATGGAGTGCGGATAGCGGAAACCTTATCTTTGAAACATGCAAACCGTATCCAAGTGGATTGAAGATGCAACGGAACAAATGGCCACGCTTCCAGGAATTGGAAAAAAAACGGCCATGCGTTTGGTGCTGTATCTCTTGAGGAAATCTGAAGATGAAGTAAACCATTTTGCCCAAGCACTTGTAGCGGCCAAGCAAAACATCAAGTCTTGCCAAACCTGTCATCAATTGTGTGACGATGAGACCTGTGACATTTGCAAAAATCCTACACGCAGCAAGGAAACCATTTGCGTGGTTCAAGACATCAGAGATGTCATGGCCATAGAGTCTACAGGACAATTTAATGGCGTCTACCACGTTTTGGGAGGGCTCATTTCTCCAATGGAGGGAATAGCACCTTCAGACTTGAATATGGCAACACTTTTATCAAGAATAGAATCACAAGGAGTGCAGGAAGTTATTTTGGCTTTGAATGCAACAATGGAAGGAGAGACAACATCGTTTTACATCTATAAGAAATTGGCCCATGTTGATCTTAAAATTTCCAATATCGCCCGCGGCGTGGCTGTGGGTGGTGAGCTGGAATACACGGATGAAGTAACTTTAGGGCGAAGCATAGTGCACCGAACACCCTACGAGAACACCCTGAAACGCTGAGCATGAAGCTTTCTGTTATTGTTGTTAATTACAACGTTCAATATTTTTTAGAGCAATGCTTGTACAGTGTGCAGCAGGCGGTGAAGAATATTGATGCAGAAGTTTTTGTAGTAGACAATGTGTCCAAGGATGATTCCGTGGCCATGGTTAAACAGAAGTTTCCATGGGTCAAGCTGATCGCCAATGAGGAGAACGTGGGATTTTCGCGGGCCAACAATCAGGCCATCAGAATCGCCCAAGGCGAGTACGTTTTGTTGTTGAATCCAGATACGCTTGTTGAAGAAGATACTTTTAAAAAGTGCGTCGCATTCATGGACGAGAGACCAGATGCGGGTGCATTGGGCGTCAAAATGGTAGATGGCACAGGACAATTTCTTGCTGAATCAAAGAGAGGCATTCCTTACCCTTCCACTTCTTTCTTTAAAATTAGTGGCCTCTACAAACTTTTCCCTCGCTCCGCCTATTTCAATCATTATTACTTGGGTCATTTGTCCAAGGACGAGAATCATGAGATAGAAATTTTATCTGGTGCTTTTATGTTCATGCGAAAGACAGCACTGGATAAAGTAGGATTGTTGGATGAGGCTTTTTTCATGTATGGTGAGGACATTGATCTGAGTTGGCGAATTATTCAAGGTGGGTACAAAAACCATTACTTAGCGGACACTAGAATCATTCATTACAAAGGAGAGAGCACCAAGAAAGGCAGTTTAAACTATGTCTATGTCTTTTATCAAGCCATGGAGATTTTTGCCAACAAACATTTTGGAGGGTCTTATGCAAAGTGGTTCCATAGCATGATCAAAGTGGCCATATGGTTGCGAGCTGGAATCAGCTTTGCCAAGCGCATTGTCCAAAAATCCGCGATGCCAGTGATGGACATTGGTCTAACTTTGAGTATTTGGTGGTTGCTGAAAGTATTGTATTCTGACATTACTGGAATTGTCATTCAGGACAACATTGCAATACCCGCATTTGGATTGGCTGGATTATTTTGGTTGGTGCAAGGTTGGGTACAAGGCCTGTATGATCAGCCCATCAAAACACAAGGTGTAGTAAGCGCTTTGGCACGCGCTGGATTTTTTCTATTGGTACTCTACAGTCTTTTACCAGAAACGTGGCGATTCAGTCGCCTTTTGATTGTCATTGGTTCTTTGCTGGCCATGGTGGTTTTTTGGTCCTTGCGTTGGCTAATTCAAAAGTGGCAATCCCGTGGATTGGTGGCAATGAAAAAGGTTTTGATTATCGCTGATGATGCCGAGATGGCAAGGGTTCAGGTATTATTGAAACATTACTCAACTGATGTTCAGGCACTATCATCGGCTCATTTCATGGAGCTGTTAAATGGCCAAGCACTTTCATCTAAAGTGCGCGTGGAAGGATTTCATACCGTTGTTTTTTGTGCCAAAGATTTATCCAGTGAAGACATCATCTCAGCCATGAGTCAATTGTCTCATCTACAAATCGAAATGAAAATCGCTCCGCCCGAGTCTTTCTTTTTGGTGGGTAGTCAAACCATTGATGGTGTTTACCACACCCCCATTGTGGAGTTGAATAGCATCGCTAGTGCAGAGAATCAGCGAAAAAAGCGTCTTTTTGACGTTGCCACTGCGTTGATTTTGATGACAACTTTCTGGATATGGCTTTCCAAGTACAGATTTCGTTTGTTCAATTGGTCCTTTCAAGTTTTATTCAAGCAGAAAACTTGGGTGAGCTACTCAAGGCCTGTGGCCTCCTTGCCCAAGTTACCCGCAGGTTTTTTCAACCCATCGGGTGCTGAAACATTGAATCTAGATGTAGATAAGGCAGACATGCTTTACGCCAAGGATTACCATTGGACCAAAGACTTGAAACTCATTTGGAAGAACTTGTCGTTTTGATTTATTTGACAAATTTACTTTCGTAAAGATCTATCCATTGCTGAGGTGACATCTTCTTCATCAATGCACCAATTAAGTCAAAAGGGATTTCTTCCATTTTCTTGAATCGAATACAACTTTTACCCATGTCCAATTTGCTTTTGACATGCTTGGGATATTCAGCAACAAACCAATCCAATAGAGTGGGTTCTGCATAGATGCCCATGTGGTACAAGGCAATGAAGTTTTTTTGCGAAGCGATGGATACAAAGGGCAAAGCAATTTTCGAATCGCAGTGATATCCTTTGGGATAGATGCTGTGCGGAACACAGAATCCAATCATGCCATAACTAAAATCCAAAGAAAAACCTTTGGGCAGATTTTTCTTCATTACAGCAATCAGTTTTTCCATTACGCCTTTCCTGTCTTCAGGCAATGCAGATAAATAGACGTCAATTTTTTCTGTTGACATAAAAGACTATTTATTGTTTTTTACTCTTTTTGTATTGCAATGCTGCTTTCACAAAGGATACAAACAATGGATGCGGATTCATCACAGTACTCTTGTATTCAGGATGGTATTGTGCTGCAACAAAATAAGGATGTGAAGGAATTTCTATTACTTCTACCAATCCAGTATCTGGATTCATACCCGTGCATCTCAAACCTGCTTTTTCAAAGTCAGCTTTGTACTCATTGTTGAATTCATAGCGGTGGCGGTGTCGCTCTTCAATCACGTCTGTTCCATACGCTTTGTATGCTTTGGATCTTTTGTCCAATTTACAAGTGTAAGATCCCAAACGCATGGTCCCACCTTTGTTCACCACTGACTTTTGTTCATCCATCAATGCAATGACCGGATACTTGGTGTACTCTTTCATTTCCGTGCTGTGCGCATCTTTCCACCCCAATACATTGCGGGCAAATTCAATCGTTGCCATTTGCATTCCCAAGCAAATGCCAAAGAATGGAATGTTGTTTTCTCTGACAAATTTGATGGCTTCAATTTTTCCGTCAATTCCCCTGGATCCAAATCCTGGAGCTACAATTACACCATCCAAATTTTTGATGGTCGCAGCAACATTTTTTGGATACAAATTCTCTGAATGAATCCAATGAAGGTTCACCTTGGTTTCGTTGGCCGACCCGCTGTGGTTGAAGGCTTCAGCTATTGACTTGTAAGCATCCTTCAATTCAACATATTTTCCAATGAGACCAATATTCACCTCGTGTTTGGGTTCTTTGTAGCGCTTCAAGAATTTATTCCACTGTGCAAGATTGGGCTTGACAGTAGATTTGACTTTTAGTTTCTTCAAAACCACTTCATCCAATTTTTCCTTTTGCATCAACAAGGGAACATCATAGATAGTAGGTGCATCAATGCTTTCAATGACCGCGTCCGTGGTGACATTGCAGAACTTGGCAATCTTGGATCGAATAGAGGGATGAATGGGATGCTCTGTGCGGCATACCAAGATGTCGGGCTGAACCCCGTTCTCCAACAACATCTTTACGCTGTGTTGCGTCGGCTTGGTTTTCAATTCCCCGGCCGCTGCTAGGTAGGGAACCAAGGTCAAATGAATGACAATACAATCTTCTTCCTTCTCCCACATCAATTGTCTTACAGTCTCGATATAGGGCAAACTTTCAATGTCTCCAACGGTACCCCCAATCTCAGTGATCACAAAATCAAATTGTTTTTTGTTGCCCAAGATCTGAATACAACGTTTAATCTCATCCGTGATGTGCGGGATAATCTGAACCGTCTTGCCCAAATACTCTCCGCGGCGCTCTTTTTCGATGACACTCTGGTAAATTCTTCCGGTAGTAATATTGTTGGCCTGAGAAGTAGGAACATTAAGAAAACGCTCGTAGTGACCCAAGTCCAAATCGGTCTCCGCGCCATCATCGGTCACAAAACATTCTCCATGCTCGTAAGGATTCAACGTCCCTGGATCAATGTTGATGTAGGGATCCAATTTTTGAATGGTCACCTTGAAACCTCTGGCTTGCAATAGCTTAGCCAATGAGGCGGAAATGATTCCTTTGCCCAGTGAAGAGGTAACTCCACCGGTAACGAAAATATATTTTGTATTGTTGGACATGCCCGTAAAAGAAAATAGGATTACGGGATTCAAAGATACGGCAGGTTGTCCCTGCGATTCAATTTAATTTTACATGTTCTTGGTCAGGTGCTTCACCCACTTGAACTCAATCAGCCATTCTCGGGCCGCAATGCGCAGAATGGTGTAGACAGGAAGAGCAACCGCCATGGCTGGAATTCCACCGACGGTTGCCGCGGCCATAAGCACGATGAACAGCTCCAAGGGGTGAACCCGAATACTACCACCCAAGATGAGGGGTTGAATCAAAAAGGCATCCAACGCTTGCGCAATGGAATACACCATGATGATGCCCCAAAACAAATCGGTCAAATGCCCTCCGATGGTCAGACCAGAGGACAAACCAATCACCATGGCAAAACCAAAAGAAATCAAAGGACCCAAATAAGGAATCACGTTCAACACCCCAGAGAATAACGCAATCAGCCAAGCGTTGGTCACCCCAGCGATGCTTAATCCAATGCCCACCATCGCAATCATCAAGAGAATTTGAATGATTAAACCGCCGAAATATCGCGACAATGTCTTTTTGGTATGAATGACAATATTTTTCATTTTATCCACGTGTTCATCTGGCGTGATGGATAGGAGTATTTTGTAGAAAAGATCTTCATCCTTCAGAAAGAAAAAGGACATGAACACCACGGAAATAAATCCCCCGATGAGGCTGAAAAGCCATCCCAGCAGGTTTTCAAAATATTGCGCATAATAATTGAAACTCAATTTGGCCTGTACCTCACGGAGCAATTCTGCAAAGGCATCATGGCCGTAACCCATTTGTTCCAACCAGGCCATTTGAGCAGGGAATTGCAACTTTAAGTTGTTCTCTATCGCAACAGGATCCAAAGAAACAATCATTTCAATTTCTGAACGAATGAGCGGCATAAACAACAAAACAATACCTGTTAGTGCCGCAATCATCATGATTAAGGTGATCAATGCACCAACCCATCGAGGCAGTTTGAATTTCCCAATTTTCAACTTCTCCAGTTGATCCACAATAGGATCTCCAATGAATCCCACCACAGCGGCCAATACCACAAAGAGTAAAATTTTTCGGAACAAATAAATCAGCCCCAAAGCGGCAGCAATCAAAATAATCCAAAGCCAAAAGTTTTTTTCCTTGTTCATCGGTTTGTGGGGAATTGAAGGCGCAAGGTAATGGCTTTGCCTTTTTCCATCATTTTTTCGCAACCTTTCATGTCCATGATGGCCACTGTGCAAGGCTCAAAGGCCATCCATTCATTGGTTAAGTAATGATACACCTCGCTGATTCCTGGGTTGTGCGCAAAAACAACAACATGTTCGCAATCACCATGGTCTTGAATCACTTCTAAAATGGTTTCGCAATCCGCATTGTAAAGACTTTTCACCGTTTCTGATTTCAAATGCGGTTGTTTTTTAAGCCAATGTTCTGCGGTTTCCATGGTTCTGCGCGCTGGACTGATGAGTAAAAGAGCATCATCAGGCAAATGAAAAAGATGACACTGACTGCGCGCCTCAGCATGACCGCGGTCAGATAGCGCGCGGTCCAGATCAGCGGCATTGATTCCACCTTCAGCATGGGCATGTCTAACGAGGGTAAGTGTTTTCACTGAAACGAAATTACGAGGTTTGAGCAAAAATTACCATTAAATAGTACATTCGCTGTATGGAAAATGTGGTACAATATTTATCGGAGTGCGATCCTGTGTGGGCCGCCTTCTTGGCCACTACCTTCACATGGTTGGTCACCGCAGCTGGAGCGGGTTTGGTTTTTTTGTTCAAACAATTGCACCGCAAGTGGCTCGATGGCATGTTGGGCTTTACCGGCGGCGTCATGATTGCGGCTAGTTTTTGGTCGCTCTTGAGTCCGGCCATTGAGATGAGCCCCGGGGAAGGTTTTGTAAAGGCCATGCCTGCGGCTGTAGGATTTGCCATGGGCGCTATGTTTCTTTTTGCCCTGGACAAATGCTTGCCCCATTTGCACATCAATTTTCCCGAAGAAAAGAAGGAGGGGGTGAAGACCAACTTGCAAGGAACCATATTGCTGGTATTGGCCATCACCTTGCACAACATTCCTGAAGGTTTGGCGGTGGGAGTACTTTTTGGCGGTGCCGCCGCGGGTGTCCCAGAAGCCACGATAGGAGGCGCTGTGGCCTTGGCCTTGGGAATTGGATTGCAGAATTTTCCAGAAGGAATAGCCGTTTCATTTCCCCTGCGCCGATTGGGTCTATCGAGAAGAAAAAGTTTTTTCTACGGACAACTTTCGGCCGTTGTCGAACCCCTGGCCGGAGTGGTGGGCGCCATGGCGGTCATGCAAATGTTGCCCATCTTGCCCTATGCGTTGGCCTTTGCCGCTGGAGCGATGATCTATGTCGTTATTGAGGAAGTCATCCCAGAAACCCAACAGGACAAGTACACGGATACAGCAGCTCTCGGATTTATTGGGGGATTTTTAATGATGATGTTGTTGGATGTTGGTCTAGGGTGATGAAGGGATGAGGAGATGAAGGATTGAAGGGATGAGGAGATGAAGAGACAAGTGAAAATTCATTTTCATTATCGTTCTCTTTTCCGCTCTGTTACCCGCTCTGTTTCCGTTTCCCGCTCTCTTCTCTTATATTAGCCTAAAATTAGAAAACATGAAAACGTTTTTAACCCTAATCCTTCAACTCCTTATAGCCTTTTTAATACTCGTCCCTTCATCTCTTCATTCCCAATCACCTTTAGGTATTCCATACCAAGCAGTGATGCGCAACGCAGATGGCACAGTGATGGCGAGTAGCGCGGTGAGCTTGACCTTCATGATTCATGATGGTTCTGCAACGGGTAATGTAGTTTATCAAGAAAGCCATGCCTTAACCAGCAACGCCCAAGGATTGGTTTCTTGTGTAGTGGGAAATGGCGTTGTCTCACAAGGCAACTTTGCCAATATCAATTGGGGCAGTGGCGCCAAGTTTTTGCATGTGATGATGGGAACAACGGATTTGGGAACACAGCAAATGTTGAGTGTGCCTTATGCGTTGCACAGTTCCAGCGCGGATAATGGCTTTTCCTATGTGTCCACCACAGGCGATACCTTGTACATGGCCAATGGAGCTTTTATCATTGTCCCCGGCATTAGCGCAGCCAATTTACCTCCTGCCATTTTAGGCTGCACCAATGCACAATCATGCAACTACAACGCAGCTGCCACTGAAGATGATGGCACATGTTTGATTCAAGGCGCTTCTTGCAACGATGGCAATGTCAACACCACCAATGATGTGATCAATGCCAATTGCCAATGTGCAGGTACCTCTGCAAGTGGGAGCGGTTCCGGAGCGCAATTGTTGCCTGGCAACGCAACTTGCTCCACCCAAAACATCAGCGTTACAGGCTGTGGTGGACAAACGTCATTGACTTATGATGGCCGCACCTATGACTTGGTTGAGATTGGCGGGCAATGCTGGTTCACGGATAATTTGGCCACGGACCAATACCGCAATGGAGACCCCATTCCAACTGGTTTGGACAATACCACCTGGCAAAACACTACAGCTGGAGCTTATGCCATTTACAACAACACCGCATCCAATGATGTAACCTATGGCAAGTTGTACAATTGCTACACCGCTACTGATACTCGTGGTCTCTGCCCAACCGGATGGCATGTCCCTTCAGACTGTGATTGGATGTATTTAGAGGGTAGTTTGGGATTATCTGTTGCGGATCAACAAATACAGGGTTCCATCAGGGGAAGCAATGAAGGTGGAAAATTAAAGGCTTTATCCCAATGGGCCTCACCAAATACTGGTGCAACCAATATTAGTGGGTTCGGTGCCCTTCCGGGAGGTTACCGCAGAAGTGATGGTACTTTTGGTCTCTTGGGTACCTATGGATATTGTTGGACTAGCACTGAAGGTAGTATTTCAAATGCATGGAATCGTGAATTTGTGTATAATAACTCAGTAGTGAGACGTGATATTGATTCAAAACGACTTGGTTTCAGTGTCCGTTGCATAAGGGATTAGTTTGATTATGATGGCATGCGGTGATGAAGGATTGAAGAGACAGAGATTTATCATTTTCAGTCGAAGAATTTTCGCCAGCTCCGTAGGAGCGGCATCTTAATAGTTGGTGGGGAAATTCTCGCTCTCGCTCTCGTTCTCTTTCTCGCTCTTCTTGCCCTGTCTTCTTTCTCGCTCTCACACCGTCCCTTCAACCCATTTGCTTTGTCCTGCCTCATCTTCCCTATCTTTGTTCCTCAAAATTTTTACCATGCATCGTTCTCATACCTGCGGTGAACTCCGCGCACAACATATCGGTCAAACCGTTACCCTCAGCGGGTGGGTTCAACGCAGCCGCGATTTAGGCGGTATGACTTTCGTCGATCTTCGCGATAGATACGGCATTACCCAACTCGCATTTAACATGGAAACCCATGAAGCCCTCTGCCTAGAAGCCAGAAAATGGGGTCGCGAATTTGTCATAAAAGCCACCGGAACCGTCATCGAACGTCATTCCAAAAATGCCCAAATGCCAACGGGCGATATCGAGATTCAAGTCACCGCTTTTGAACTCCTCAACGCCTCCAAAACCCCTCCCTTCACAATCGAAGACGAGAGCGACGGCGGCGACGACTTGCGCATGCAATGGCGCTTCCTCGACTTGCGCAGAAATCCACTCAAGAACAACCTGATGCTCCGCCACCGCATGGGCATCGTGGCCAGAAATTTCCTGGACCAACAAGGTTTCTTGGAAATTGAAACGCCGTACTTGATCAAATCAACGCCGGAAGGTGCACGCGACTTTGTCGTGCCCAGCAGAATGAACCCCGGTCAGTTTTATGCTTTGCCGCAATCGCCTCAAACCTTCAAGCAACTGTTGATGGTGAGCGGTTATGATCGATATTATCAAATCGTTCGTTGCTTCCGCGATGAAGATTTGCGCGCCGACCGTCAACCGGAATTTACACAGATCGACTGCGAGATGGCCTTTGTTGAACAACAAGACATCCTCAACATGTTCGAAGGTTTGGTCAAAACCTTGTTCCGCGATGTGAAAGGAGTAGAGTTGGAGAATGTTCCCCACATGACCTACGCCGATGCCATGCAATACTATGGTTCAGACAAACCAGATGTGCGTTTTGACATGAAGTTCAACGACCTTTCTCCATTGATGCAGAACAAAGGCTTCCAAGTCTTTGACGCTGCGCAATGCGTATTGGGCATCGTTGCCAAAGGTGCAGGAAATTACACCAGAAAACAATTGGATGAATTGACCGAGTGGGTCAAGCGTCCTCAAATTGGCGCCAAAGGTTTGGTCTATTGTCTTTGCCAACCCGAAGGAGCTTTCAAGTCTTCAGTAGATAAGTTTTACAACCAAGAGCAATGGAAAGAGATCGCTGCGCAAATGGGCGCGGAAGAAGGCGATTTGATTTTGATTCTTTCAGGTGATTTAAACGCGACAAGAAAACAATTGGGCGAGTTGCGCTTGCACATGGGTAACCTTTTGGGATTGAGAAATCCTGAAGTGTTCAAACCCCTATGGGTAGTGGACTTCCCATTGGTGGAATGGAATGAAGAAGCGCAACGTTGGTTTGCCATGCACCATCCATTCACCTCACCCAAGCCAGAGCATATTGACCTATTGGACAACGATCCAGGCGCGGTGAACGCCAACGCCTATGACTTTGTTATCAACGGTGTTGAAGTGGGTGGAGGATCTATTCGTATCCACGACAGAAATGTGCAAGCCAGAATGTTTGATCTATTGGGCTTCACGCCTGAAGAGGCACAAGCACAATTTGGATTCTTATTGAACGCCTTTGAATACGGAGCGCCACCACACGGTGGAATTGCATTCGGTTTTGACCGCTTGTGTTCTTTGTTCGGTGGCTCAGACAGCATCCGCGATTTCATCGCCTTCCCAAAAAACAACAGCGGAAGAGATGTGATGATTGATGCGCCATCGGTCATTGATCAAAAGCAATTGGACGAGTTGTCCATTGACGTAAAGGCATAATGGATAAATTACTGTCACCGGTTTATTTTGTTTACAAACTATGGATTGGTGCAGTGTTTTGGAGCACGTTGTTGGCATTGTTTCCTTTTTTTTGGATATTGTTGTACAATAAAACAACCTATCCCCAAGCATTCCAACTCAAACGATTTTGGTCATGGTTGATCAGAACTTTGATTTTTTGTCCTGTTGTTGTAAAGAACAAAGAGAAATTTCCAAATCAGCCATTTATTGTCACCAGCAACCATATCAGTTATCTGGATACGGTATTCATGTATGCCTTGTTGGACCGTTATTTTCTGTTTATTGGAAAAGCAGAATTGCTCAAATGGCCTCTGTTTTCATTGTTCTTTAAAAAACAAGACATACCAGTCCACAGAGGCAATCCCAGGGAGGCTTTCATGTCCCTAAAGTTGGCAGGTGAGGCGTTGGAGCGCGGCGAGAACATTGCCATCTATCCCGAGGGAACCATACCAGATGAGGCCCCTGAGATGCGCCCCTTTAAGACGGGCGCTTTCAAATTGGCCATCGCGCAGCAGGTGCCTGTTGTTCCCATTGTTTGGCACAACAATCACCGTGTGATGTTGGATCCTTCAAAATTGATTTCTTACTCTCTGCCCCGCGTGGTGAACGTAACCGTTTTAGACCCTATTTCAACAATAGGAATGACTGAGGCAGATGTTGTAAGTTTGCGGGACCAAGTATTTGGAAAAATTCAAGCATGTTTGAAAAATGAAGATTGATAAAGAAACCGTAGACCGTTTGGCGGAATTGGCCAAGTTGGAGTTCAATGATGCAAGCAAGGAGGCCATGGTCAAGGATTTGACCAATATGTTGGCCTTTATCGATCAACTCAATGCGTTGGATGTGGAAGGAATTGAGCCACTCATCTTTGTCAATGAGCGCAACAACAATGTCTTGCGCGAGGACAAGATTGAACACCCCATCACCCAAGCAGAGGCTTTGAAGAATGCCCCGCAGAAGGACATGTATTATTTCAGAGTACCAAAAGTAATTGGACAAAGTGAGTAAAGTGACTACGGTTGCAGTTGTCTAATCGAAAGTGTTTCATATTTGTAAAAAATAAAAGTAAAATGTATCCTCCAGAGTTAGTAGCACCAATGCGTGCGGAATTAGATCAATTGGGATTTGAGCAAACCATGACCGTAGAAGCCGTTGACCAAGCGGTGAACACAACAGGTACGGTATTGATGGTGTTGAATTCAGTATGTGGTTGTGCGGCAGGAAGCATGCGTCCAGGTGTGAGAAAGTCATTGGAAGGCGCAGCCAAGAAGCCAGGCAAAATGGTTTCTTCCTTTGCGGGAGTGGACCGCGACGCAGTAGTAAGAGCAAGACAATACATGTTGCCATACCCGCCATCATCGCCAAGTATCGCCTTGTTCAAAGACGGCAAGTTGATGCACATGGTAGAGCGTCATCACATTGAAGGAAGAACGGCGGACATGATCGCTGAACATCTTAAAATGGTTTACGAAGAGTTTTGTTAAATAAGACAACCTTCAAATAACTAAAATCGACCTCGGTCGATTTTTTTGTGGATAAAGTGTTAATAAGCACTATCTTTGCCAAGAATTAATTGTACGGCTACGATTTCTTTTTTTTGTTTTCCGAGTAAATGATACGGATAGAATCAGGAAGAAGTTGTTATAACTCGGACAGCAAAAAAAATTATTATGAAATCATTTGAAGAGCTAGGACTAGATGCGTCTATCCTAAAGGCATTGAAAGATGCGGGATATGAAAATCCCACCCCAGTACAAGAAGGAACCATTGAGTGGGCCATTGAGGGCCACGACGTTTTGGGCTGTGCCCAGACAGGTACCGGAAAAACAGCAGCATTTACTTTACCCATTCTGCATTGCTTGGCCAATCGTCAAGACAAGGGAATCAAAGCATTGATTTTGGCACCAACACGTGAATTGGCCATGCAAATTGGATCGTCATTGCGTGATTATTCAAAATACATGCGTTTAAGACACACTGTTATCTATGGTGGTGTTTCTGCTTACGAGCAAATCAAGAATTTGCGCCGTGGAGTAGATATTTTGATTGCTACACCTGGTCGTTTGTTGGATTTACACAACCAACGCCATGTGAATTTGAGCAACGTTGAGTTTTTGGTTTTGGATGAAGCAGATCGCATGTTGGACATGGGATTCATTCATGACATCAAGACCATCGAGTCTTTGTGTGCTGAGAAAAAGCAAACATTGTTTTTCTCTGCTACCATGCCGCCTGATGTTCGCAAATTGGCCATGGGAATTTTGAATGATCCTAAGCAATTGGACATTGCTCCAGCAGAGCAACGTGTCGACAGCATTGAGCAAGAGATGGTGATTTTGCGCAGAGACCGCAAGCGCGCCATGTTGACGCAGTGGTTGGATGAGAATACAGAAGGACAAGTGTTGATCTTTACCAAAACCAAGCGCGGTGCGGATCGTGTCGAAGAAGATTTACAAGAACAAGGTTACCGCGCAGTAGCTATCCATGGCGACAAGAGCCAAGGAGCAAGAACACGTGCATTGGGTGACTTCAAAAGAAACAAGTCTAGAATTTTGGTTGCAACGGATGTGGCATCAAGAGGTATAGATGTGGATCAATTGCCCTTTGTAATCAACTTTGATATGCCTGAAAATGCAGAAACTTACGTGCATAGAATTGGTCGTACAGGAAGAGCTGGAGCAAAAGGTAAAGCAATTTCTTTTTGTTGTGAGGATGATCGTGATATATTGCACGAAATTGAGAAGCATTTAAATTTAGAAATAAATAAAAATACAGAACATCCTTTCGTACTTTCGGAGAGAGATTTGGCTGATGTGTTAGAAAAGCCAAACCGTGGTGGTGGTAGAAGCGGTGGACCAAGCAGAGGTTACAAAGGAAACAGCGGACGTCGTGGTTTCGGCGGCGGCGGCGGTGGCGGAAGAAGAAATGATTCTCGTGGTGGTGGAAGTCGTGGAAATGACAGCCGCGGAGAATACAGAGGCGGTGGAGAAACACGTTCAGATAATAGAGGAGAAGGAAGAACTGAGAACAGAAGTGAAGGAAGATCAGAGACAAGCGGAAATCGCGGCGGTTCTGGTTATGGATCTAGCAGAGGTGGTGGATATGGTGGAGGGAAGTCTAAATCAAGTTCACCAAGCAGTTCAGGTGTGAAGAAAAAGTTTTTTAGTGGAGCAAAAAAATAACTGATTAAACCAATACAATTCAATGAGTAAGTTTGTGTATAACCAAGAAAGCCATCCTTTTTTTGATCGATTGCAACAAAAGGTGTATGCTTATTTTGATGACAATAAGATAGAGATGACTGGCGGACCAAAAATTTGGTTAAAGGCGCTCATTTATATCGCTTTGGCCATCCTCAATTACTGGTTGATGCTTTGGGTAGTGCCCATTGGTTGGTGGAGTGTTTTACTTTGCATCACCATGGGTGGTATGCTTGCTGCAATTGGTTTTAACGTCATGCATGATGGAGCGCATGGTGCTTTTTCGAAGCATGAGTGGGTCAACAACATCATGGGCTTCAGTCTAAACTTTATGGGTGGAGATGTAAATCTTTGGAAAATCAAACACAATTTGATTCACCACAGTTTCACCAACGTAGAAGGATTAGATGATGATATTGATGTTGAGCCCTATTTGCGCACCAATCCACACCAAGAGTACAAGAAAATGCACCGTTTCCAACATTTGTATGTCACGTTTTTCTATGCGTTGACTTATTTGAATTGGATCTTTTTTGCAGATTTTGAAAAGTACTTTACCCGTAAGGTGGGTGACGTTACCTTCAAAAAACTAAGCACCAAAGCGCACATTTCTTTTTGGTTTGGTAAAGTAGGTTTCATTTTCTTGGCGCTTGTTCTGCCCATGATTGTAGTGGGTGTGTGGAAAACCTTGGTTGGATTTATCATTGCAACTTTCGCTTGTGGTATCCTTTTGGCCTTAGTGTTTCAGGTAGCACACGTTGTCAAGGAGACCAGTTTCCTTTCGGCAGATGAGAAGAGAACGGATATGGAATGGGCTGTGACCCAATTGCACGGAACAGCTAATTTTTCTACCAAGAATCCAATTATGCTTTTCTTAACCGGTGGATTGAACCATCAAATTGAACACCATTTGTTCCCAAGAATCTCGCACATTCATTACCCTCAAATCAGTAAGATTGTTAAGGAAACTTGTGCTGAGTTTGGGGTTCAGTACCATGAATACAAATCTTTTTTGTCTGCAGTTGCATCACATTATGGACACCTCAGAAGAATGGGAGTTGCATAAGCAAATCAATGAATATCAAAAAAGCCGGTCATCGACCGGCTTTTTTTATTTCTTAGGTTTTTACAAAGTGCCTCTGCGCTCTTGTTCACGCTCAATGGATTCAAACAAAGCTTTGAAATTACCCTTACCAAAACTTTGCGCACCCTTTCTTTGAATGATTTCAAAAAACATGGTGGGTCTGTCCAATACAGGTTTCGTGAACAACTGCAACAGGTAACCTTCATCATCGCGGTCAATCAAAATACCCAGCTCTTTCAAAGGAGCCAAGTCCTCATCGATTTGACCTACGCGATCCAATACATCGTCGTAGTAGGAAGGTGGTACGTATAAAAATTCTACCCCACCAGCCTTTAGTCGTTTTACAGTGTCAATAATATTATCGGTGGCAACAGCAATGTGCTGCACGCCGGCACCATTATAGAAGTTTATGTATTCCTCAATCTGACTTTTCTTGCGACCCTCAGCAGGCTCGTTGATGGGGAATTTGATTCTTCCGTTGCCATTGGCCATTACCTTACTCATCAAGGCGGTGTACTCTGTACTGATGTCCTTATCATCGAAACTGACCAATTGAGTAAAGCCCATGACTTTGGCATAAAAGTCAACCCAAGTATTCATCTCATTCCAACCCACATTACCTACCATATGGTCAATGAACAACAAGCCAGCTCCTGTGGTTTCGAAATCGGTTTTCCAAGCTTGATAGCCAGGAAGGAAAACACCGTTGTAATTTTTTCTTTCGATGAAATAGTGTAAGGTCTCTCCGTATGTATGAATAGCAGAAATCACCACCTCGCCATCGTTGTCCTTAAGAACAACGGGTTCCATATTGCTCACCGCTCCTCTCTGGGTAGTCTGTTCCCAGCTGTAGGTCGCATCATCCACCCAAATCGCCACCACCTTAACACCATCACCATGGGCGTTGATGTGGGCATTGATTGGACCATCCTGTTGCAATGGAGAGGTCAATACCAAGCGAATTTTCCCTTGTTCCAATACATAGGAAACGCGGTCTTTTGAGCCTGTTTCTAAACCAGCATAAGCGACAGGCTTAAATCCCCACGCGTTCATGTAATAATAGGCTGCTTGTTTGGCATTGCCCACGTACAATTCTACGTAATCTGTTCCCAAAAGGGGTAAAAAGTCTTGCGCGTTTTTAAAGACTTTTTCAAGTTTCAAAGATGTATTGTCTGTTATCATAATTTATTTTTCTAACCAAGATTGTACATAGTTTTCTAAGCTCCAATCAACCGCTTCTTGTGTTAATTGGAGAGGCTTAAAGGTGTCAACCATCACAGCCAATTCAAGGGTTTCTTTTTGACCAATGCTGCGTTCGTATGCTCCCGGATGCGGACCATGTGGAATACCACCGGGATGCAAACTTAAAAATCCTTTTTCAACGTGATTTCTGCTCATGAAATCTCCATCCACATAGTACAAGACTTCATCAGAATCAATGTTGCTGTGGTTGTATGGTGCAGGAATGGATTGAGGATGGTAATCGTAAAGTCGCGGACAGAACGAACAAATGACAAAATTGCGCGCTTCAAAAGTTTGATGAATGGGCGGCGGCATATGCACCCGTCCTGTGATGGGTTCAAAGTCATGGATAGAGAAAGCAAACGGATAATTGTATCCATCCCAACCAGTCACATCAAAAGGATGACTGGCATAAACCAAGGTGTGCATCACCCCTTGCTTCTTGATCTTCATGGTAAAGTCACCCAATTGATCATGGGTTTCTAGGTCTTGCGGTTTTCTGATGTCCCTTTCGCAGTATGGAGAGTGTTCCAACAATTGACCAAACTCATTGCGGTAGCGATGCGGTGTGACAATGGGACTGAAGCTATCTATAATGAGAAGTCGATTTTCTGGCGTATCAAATTCAATCTGATAAATCATCCCTCTTGGGATGACTAAGTAATCGCCATAACCAAAAGTAAGATTGCCCAACAAGGTGCGTAGTTTTCCTGTGCCCTGGTGGACAAAAATCACCTCATCCGCATCCGCATTCTTATAAAAGTAGCTTGTCATGCTGTGCGTGGGCGCGGCAACACTGATGTGTAAATCGTTGTTAAACATAACAACTTTACGACTTTCCAAAAAGTCTTCCGTGGGTTTGGCTTCAAAGCCTTTGACCATATAAGGACTGATGTTTTTTTCTACAGCAGCCTTTGGCTGAACATCCATCGCGTTTCCAATGGATTGAATCATGGTTGGGCGGTGAAGGTGATAGAGCAAGGAAGCTGTTCCGCTGAATCCTTCTGTTCCAAAAAGCTGCTCATAGTGTATTCCACCTGATGCTTTGGGAAATACTGTATGTCTTTTGTGTGGGATACTTCCCAGTTGATGGTAGATGGGCATGAAAAATTATTTTTTCAAATGTAAAGTTTCGATTTTTTGATTAGACAGACGATTATCAATCTTTTTGACCGTTAGAATTGATTTCTATTCGGGGCGGTTCGACCATGTCGTCCACGATAAATGCTGATGGAATTTCTCTTCGAACGTCCTTGAGCGCTTCTCTAGCTTCAGTTTTGGAAAGATAATTCCCCAATCTGAGAACATGATCCGGTATGTTTTGTGACAGATACACCAATGCTCCAGGATGGTTAAAGATGTAATCTTGTCTGAATTTTTTGGCATCGTCCAAATTGCCAATGAAAATCTGAATTCTAAAACCAGGTTGTTCAGTTAGCTTTCTGGATTTCATTTCCAATTCTTGAACGGCTGTGGGAACTTTCCATGACACATTTCCAGAAGTTGTTTCAGAAGACAAATTAGGCTGTGACATTGCTGATTGAAAAAAAAACAAAGCCACAAACCCACAAAAAAATTGGCGCATCCCAGTCATGTTTCAAAGGTAGTTTTTTTTCACGCTGCTAAGTTCATATCCCCAAAAAAAAGACTCAAAGCACACAAAATCAGCATTCTGTGAAATCTTGTGAATTTTTTTTTATTTAGAATCATTTTAAATTAGAAAAATGCGTCTCATGACAGTTCTATGATATACGTCTGTGGTTATTTTTGCGCTTGATTCCGAATTGGAAAAATTGTAAAATCCTAGAAATGACAGGCTTTTCGAAAAGATTTTTTAGACTACTCATCGCCGCGGTGCTGATGGTAGGAATGAGTGCTCAGTACGCTTACGCCTCTATTCATGAGGGTGGTGATGCTGCTAATGGTGAAAAATTGTTCAAGGCAAATTGTGCTTCTTGTCACAAGATTACAGAAGAAGTGCTTGCTGCGCCCGGGTTAAAGGGTATTGATCAACGTTGGGCGGGGAAAGACGCCTTGTTGATTAAGTGGATCCAAAATCCTCAGGCAGCTGCGGGTACTGGTGATCCTTATATCAAGGGGTTGGTAGACAAGTATGTTCCTCAATTTGGTTGGATGGCTGCACAAGCTGTCGATGAGATGGAGATCAAGGACATCATGGCTTATGTCAAGTCTGGTGGTGGTGCAGGTGGCGCTGACCAAGGTGCAGCAGCAGCATTGGCAGATAAATGTCCAAGCATCAATGATAAAATAGCCGAAGAGTTTGGCAGTAAAAACGATAGTAGTACCATTGTTTGGTGGATTATTGTAGGGGTTATTTTGGCTATCATTGGTGCATCTGCAGCCAATATTTCAAAATCATTGAAACAAGCCGTTCACGAGCGTGAAGGTTTGGCTCCTGTCGAAGACAAAACCTATTGGCAATCTTCTAAGTCTTGGATGTGGGCCAACAAAAAGTTTGTTGGTATAGTAGGTCTCTTTGTATTCTTATATTTAGGTGTTGTGGCTTTTCAAAAACTGAATCGCATTGGTGTAAACCAAGGTTACACTCCAGACCAACCTGTGTGGTTTTCTCACAACATTCATGCATGTCAAAATGAGATTGACTGCCAGTATTGCCACTCTTCAGCAGCCAAATCAAAGCACGCAGGTATTCCTTCTGTGAACATTTGTATGAACTGTCACAAGGGTATTAAGAAAGGACCAATTTCTGGAGAGAAAGAGATTGCCAAAATTTACGCGTCTATCGGTTTCGATCCAGCTACAGGTCAATACATTGATAATTATGAGCAAAAGCCCATTCAGTGGAACAAGGTTCACAACCTGCCTGACCACGTGAATTTCAATCACAGCTTGCACGTAACAGGTGCAAAATTGGATTGTAAGCAATGCCATGGTCCTGTTCAAACATACAACGGAGGTCGTTTGGCTCCAATTGAGGAAATCAATGCACAAGAAGACGTAGTTGGTTTAATCAAATTGTCTAAGCCAACATTGACTATGGGTTGGTGTATTGAGTGTCACAACAAAGCCAATATCGATTTGGCTAGTTCTGACTACTACGAAGAAATGCACAAACGATTCAAAACATCTGCCGTAGGAAAACGCACCTTGAAAGACATCATGGAAGATGGCGAGGTTACTGTGAAAGAGATGGGCGGATGGGAATGTGGTAAGTGTCACTATTAATTTTTTAGGATCTACGAACATGAGTAACAATAAAAAATATTGGACCAGCTTGGAAGA
>CANEVR010000040.1 GCA_947442505.1 Flavobacteriales bacterium
AGGGCCAATGAAATCATCAATGCCGATCCCAAGAAGGCAGCTGTCTCTTTCTGTTCTTCTTGCTCTCCTGCAAGGTTCACTGTAACTCCATTGGGTAGGTCGGTAAATTGAGCTGCTTTGGCTTGAATTTTTCCTACTACTTCATTTGGGTTGTATCCTGTCAAAACGTTTGATTCCAATGTAACAACACGCTTTTGATTTTTGCGCTTAATACCGGCATAGGTACTTGTGTATTCTACGTCAGCAAAAGCAGACAAAGGAACCTGTCTAATCATTCCGCCCATGTTCATGTCGCGGTAAGTGATGATCAAATTGCGCAAGGCCTCAATGTCATTGCGTTGTTCCTTCTTGTATCTTACTTGAATCGGATACTCGTCAGAGCCATCTCTGAACTTGGATGGATTGTCCAATCCAAAAACAGCCTTTCTGATTTCACTACCAATTTGCCCCATGGATATCCCTTCACGGTTGGCGCGCTCACGATCAATTTTAATCTTAATCTCTGGCTTGTTCAATTGCAAATCTGTTTTCAATTCTTCCACACCAGGAATCTGCGCGGCATCCAAGAAATCTTTCATGCGCATGCTCGCAACTATCAAATCGTCAAATTCCTCTCCATTGATTTCAATACTGATGGGTTTGGCAGTGGGTGGGCCGCTCTGCTCCTGATCAACAGCAATCTGAACCCCAGGTATTCCCTTAACCTCTGCACGCACTAGGTCCAAAATGGCTGTGGTGGATTGTCCATTACGCTTAGCAAACTCGACAAATCCAATTCCCACTTTTGCTTTGTGAGAGTATGGTGCACGGTCTTCCTGGCTCTCATTGGCTCCAATGGCTACGTTGGTAATAATGCTTTCCACCAATGGATTATTATCTCCAATAACCTTGTACACTTTTTCTTCAATGATGTGCGCAACGCTATCGGTCGCTTTGGCGCTGGTGCCCACAGGCAGTGTAGCATAAACGTATACAAAGTTGGGGTCAGCTTTTGGGAAGAAAACCACCTTGGGCTGACGCAATCCGGTTACCATAAAAGACAACACCAATAAGGCGAGTGTACTGAACAAAATGGTCTTTGGTCTGGCCAACGCCCAATTTAAGAAATTGGCGTAGCGCGTTTGTACTTTGGGCCAGGTTTTTCCTTGGAAAACCAGAATGGCTTTTTCTAATACAAATTTGAACAGCAGGTACACCAACAAAAGGGTAATGGTGAAATTGCCCATTCCAAAACTTCCGCTGATGTAAAAAAGTGTTGCCAATGCTAAAAATACAACTGTTGTGATTTTGAGCCCTTTGTTCCATTTGGGTTTGTTGTGGTGCTCTTCATGTGGTTTCATGAAGTCCACGGCAAATACAGGATTGATGATGTACGCGACAACCAAGGATGCGGTGAGCGTAATGATCAATGTAATGGGCAGATAGTGCATGAATTTCCCAATGACACCTCCCCAAAAAGCCAATGGCACAAAAGGTGCTAGGGTAGTAGCAGTTCCACTCAAAACGGGCAGGAAAATTTCTCCGGCAGCTTTTTTAGCCGCTATCTTGATGGGTACTTTTCCATTATCAAAAATTCGGTGGGTGTTTTCTATGACAACTATCGCATCATCTACTACAATTCCCAGACCCAATAAGAAGCTGAACAATACAATCATGTTCATGGTGAAATCAATACCAGGCAGAATCAAGAATGCAATGAACATGGAAAGGGGAACGGAAAGTCCAACAAAAATGGCATTGGTAACCCCCATGAAAAACATCAAAATGATGGTAACCAAAATGAATCCAATGATGATGGTGTTGATTAAGTCATGCAGCGTCACGCGCGTTGTGCGGCTTTGGTCTCCTGTTATTACCACAGACAAATCCTTTGGTAATTTGCTTTCTTTCATCTCGGCAACAATCTCATTGATTTTGTCGGAGGCATCAATCAAGTTCTCACCACCACGCTTGATGACATTTAAAGTGATAACATTCTTTTTGTCCAATCTACCATAACTCTCTTGCTCTTTGAAACCATCACGAACATCCGCAATGTCTTTCAAGTAAACCTTTGATCCCGATTGAGAGCTAACGACCAGATTTCTAATTTCATCCACGTTTTTAAACTCGCCGCTGACAGACAATGAGCGCTTCACATTTCCCATGTTAACTCCACCACCAGAGATGGTCATGTTCTCATACATCACAGCGCGTTCTATATCTCCCATGGTGAATTTAGAAGCTTGCATTTTATAGATGTCTACATCAATTTGGATTTCTCTATCCAATGCACCAACGATGTCTACACGGGTAATCTCCCTTAATCCTTCAATTTTTTCTTGTAGCTCCTCTGCATATTTCTTTAAGTCAGACAAACTGTAATTTCCCGCGATGTTTACAAATAGAATGGGCATTTCAGAGAACTCCACTTCCATTACATTGGGATCTGCAGGCAAATTGTTGGGTAAGTCCTTTTTGGCCTTATCCACAGCGTCCTTCACTTTTTGCTTCGCAATGGGTACATTGACACTGGTGTTGAATTCAACGATGACATTGCTAAAATCTTGAATGGAATTGCTGGTGATTTTTTTGACACCCGCAATGCTTTTCATTTGTTTTTCAAGCGGCTTGGTCACCAAGTTTTCCATATCCTCAGGGGATGTTCCAGGATATACAGTGGAGACATAGATCGTTGGAATAACGATGTCAGGAAATTGTTCTTTAGGAATACTTTGATACGATAAAATACCGGCCAACGTAATGAAAATCGTCAGCAAGTAAATGGTCGTTTTGTTGTCAATCGCCCAACTAGAGGGTTTGAATTCTTTGAATTTTTCTAACATGATTCTTCCTAATTATTTGATGACAGAGCCATCTACAATATTGAATTGGCCTGTAGTGATTACCTCGTCACCAGAAGAAAGTCCTGATGTAATTTCTGCCATGCCACTATAGGTTTTTCCTGTCGTGATTACTGTTTTCACAGCTATTTTTTTATTGTCTTTTTTGCCAACTTTGTACACGTATGTTTCATTGCCGGAGCTCAATAATGCGTTAATGGGCAATACAAATGCAGTGTCATTTTTGTAATCCACTACTTTCAAAACGGCCACCATGTTGGGTCGGTATTTATTACCGTCACCAGAAATGTTTGATTCCACAATGAATGTGCGGGTCATGGGATTGATAAAGCGAGCAACATATGAAGTTCTGCTTTGGATGGTTTCATTGATGTCAGGAAAGAAAAGTTCCACTTCATCGCCATTCTTCACAGTTGATGCATACGATTCTGCGAATTCAGCCTTGACTTTCATCTTGCTTGAATTGATGACGCGGAATGCTGGATCGGGCATGCCGGGTGCTGCATATTGACCAATCTTTGCCCCAATGTGATCAACAACTCCACCAAGGGGTGCTGTAATTTTGGTCATGTTGATTTGCTCTTGGATGGCGCTGATTTGTTTCTCAATGGCCTCTTTGTTGGTCTTGGCTTGCAAGAATTGCAATTCAGATCCAATCTTTTGGTCCCATAGTCTTTTTTGACGATTGAATACATCTGTTGCCAAAGTCAATTGTGGTTGAAGCGCATTCAATTGCGCACTCATTACACTGTTATCTGTTTCGCCTAACAGTTGCCCTTTGTTCACGGTTTGCCCTTCGGTCACATAAATTTTAGTTACTACCCCAGGCATTTGCGGTTGCACAGCTGCTTGAGACTCTGCATCAACAACTCCTTGCACATCGATGTAATGTCTGAAAACGGTTGGTGACATGGTAGTGGTTAGGACTTCCTTGGACTTGACTTCAACACCGCCGCTTTGCGCCAATTGTGCCTCCAATTCTTGAATTTTCACGTCCAATGCGGAGCGTTCTGCTTTTAATGCTTCCAATTGCGCTTGGGGATCTTTGGTGCCACAAGCAGCTAGGATAATGGTTGATATTACAACCAAGGAAAAATACTTTTTCATGATATTATTGATTGAGGGCTTTTTGAAGTTCATCTTTTGTGTTTAATAATTGAAGCAAGGATTGAACATAGTTTCCTTGCGCTTGCAATACTTGGTTGTTGGCTTGTGTCAATTCAAAGCTGGACACCAATCCTTCTTTGTATTTCTCGTTGGTTCTGGTGAATATTTTTTCGGCCAATTCCAAACTGGCCTTGTTGTTTTTGGTGGTGGCCAAAGCCGACATGTAGTTGGTTTTTGCGCTGTTAAAAGAAAGCAATGCGCCTTCTCTGGCCAAGGTGGCAATGGATTTTGATTTCTCCACTTCCAAGTTGGCGTATTGAATGGATTTGTAACGCATTCCACCGGACAACAAAGGAATATTCATTTGCACGCCCCACAATTGTATGGGATACCATTGTTTTTTGGTATCGGCAAAATTAAATTCCTGACGTAACGCTTGGGTCTGTAAATTATAGAATGCCGCCAAATTGGGCAAGGCTGCTGCTTTTTTGTTTTTCAAATTGAGGGTTTGCATTCCCAATGCCTGATTGGCCAATTGAACGTCTAAATTTCCTTCAATACTTAAGGGTGAAGATAACAGGGCTTCATTGGCAGATGCAGCCAAGCTTTCACTGTTGTCTTCTAATTCAATTTCAGTTTGAATGGGCATTCCCATTTTAAATTTAAGCAAATCCAATGTGAGTTTGGCATTGGCTTCTGCGACAACAATCCTTGTCACCCAATCATTCAAAGTCAGTTGCAATTGATCCACATTTTGCTCCTCCAAAAACCCTTCTTTGTACAAGGCTTTTGTTTCATTGAGTGATTGTTCAATCAATGTTTTTCCGTTGTTTAATAATACAATACTTTCCTTAGCGATAACAGCCAAGTGATAAGCTTGCGCTACCTCATGCTTGATGAGAAAAGTCGATTTTTTGACCTGCGTATTGGTTAATTTTGCGTACTCTCTTGAAGCTTGAAGTCCTACCAACCAAGAACCGTCAAAGAGCAATTGCGAGCCACTTACACCAGCAGTCATTTGATGGGGGACACCAAATTTTACTTTTGTTTCCGTAGGTCCAAATATTCCTGCTGGAATAACAGACGTAGGAAGGTCAATAAAGTTTTGATACTGCACGGACCCATTCAATTGTGGCAATCCCATGGCCAACAATTGGTCTGCTTGTAGTTTGGCCAATTGCTCATCATACAAGGCTTGTGTGACGATATTGGCGTTTTTTGTTGCGAACTCTTGCGCTTTGATCAGCGATAGTTTTTGCTGACCTGACAGGTTGTTGTAAATAACAACAAGAACCATCAAGAGTAGTTTTACTTTGGTACTCATGAATTGTTTTTTCGTTTCTGCTTACTTTTTATTTTCGGTTGTTCTAATATTTTCAAGCCTTTTTCACTGGCAATTCCTCTGATGTGGTAATGGAATGATTCGAGATATACATCCGACATGAGAAAATGTTGCGGTGGAAACACGTTTGGATCCAGAAGCATTTCCATTCTACCGATGTAAATGCGTGTAACAATTTCTGGACTGATGTCCTTGCGGTACAATCCTTCCTTTTGCCCTTTTAGTATGTTGTTGTAGATGCTCTTGTAAACTACTTTTCTCCGGTTTTCTTGCATTTTTTTGGATACCGTAGGGTAGTATTTTTCCAAATCAAAAGCAACAGCGGGATGAACGTTCTCAATCACTGAGAGCACCCACTTTTTAATGAGTAAACTCTCGTCAATGGCATTGACTTTTTCGTTGGAAATATTTTTAATGGCCTCTATCTCTCTCTGACAAAACAAGTCCGTGGCTTTCTCTACCAATTCTTCTTTGTCCTTGACAAATAGATACAATGTCTTTTTTGAAATGCCTAGTTCCTTGGACATGTCGTCCATGTTGATGCTCTTAATCCCCTTGCGCATGAATACACTAAGGGCTTTGTTGATGATATCTAAGAGTTTTTCTTCCATTTCAGCGCCGCGAAGATAAACAGAAAAAACACAATGGAAACGAAAATCTGTAAAAAACGTTTCCGTTGGGAAATAAAAAAAGGCGCATGATGAAATGCGCCTTTTGATGGGATAAACGAGAAATTACTTTTTCTTTCCTTTTGCTGGAGCTTCTTCTGCTTGAGAAGCAGCGATAGAAGCACGTGTAGCTTGGATAGCAAGGATTGCAGAAGCATCCGCCTCCAAAAATTCCACACCAGGAATTTGTACCTCACGAACACGGATCATGTCACCGATGTTCAATTTGGTAATGTCCAAAGTGATGTCATTTGGAAGATCCTCTGGCTTAGCAAAAACACGAACTTTTCTGTAGTTGATGGCCAAACGACCACCCGCCTTAACACCCTCAGAGTTTCCAGTTACACGAACAGGCAAAGAAGTCTTTACAGCCTTTCCTGGAACCAACTCTAAAAAGTCAAGGTGTACAATCTTGTCGGTCACTGGATGACGTTGTACCTCTTGGATGATGGAAGCATATTTGGTACCGTTGATATCCAAGTTGATCTGCAAAGTATCTGACATGGCCATGATTTTGTCCATCTCAATTTTACCTACAGAAAAATGTACTTGGTTTCCTCCACCGTACATAACGGCTGGGATACGGTTAGCAAGGCGCAAAGCGCTTGCATCCTGTCTTCCTACGTTCTCTCTTGGAGAACCGCTCAATTCAAATTGCTTCATTTTATTTGGTTTTTAATTTATTTCTAATTCTTGTGTTTCTCTTTCTCTTTCTCTTTCTCTTTCTCTTTCTCTTTCTCTTTCTCTTTCTCTTTCTCTTTCTCTCGTTCCCCCATCCCTTCATCTCCTCAGGGCGAATATCAATTCGCCCCTACATCCCTTCATCCCTTCATCCCCTATATGCTGATGAAATGCGAGCTGATACTTTTATTTTCAATCAAATTGTGCAACACATCTCCAAAAAGTTGAGCGGTACTCACCACACGGATTTTATCCTTGGGGTGTCCCTCTTTCAGAGGAATGCTGTCTGATACAATGACTTCCAAAAGCTTTGAGTCTTGAATTCTCTCATACGCTTGTCCACTGAGTACAGCATGCGTGCACATGGCTCTCACACTCAAAGCACCATTCTCTAACATCATCTCTGCAGCTTTGCACAAGGTACCTGCCGTATCAATCATGTCATCAATTAACACTACATTTTTCCCTTTCACATCACCAATAACGGTCATGCTTTCAATATGGTTGGCTACTTTTCTTTGTTTGTAACAAATGGCCAAATCAACACCGAGTAACTTGGCATAAGCATTGGCGCGTTTGGTACCTCCTGTATCAGGAGCAGCGATAACCAAATCAGGAATATTCATCTCTTGCAACAATGGCGCAAGGAGGGTACTACAATACAAATGATCCACAGGCACTTCAAAGAATCCTTGAATCTGCTCTGCATGAAGATCCATCGTAATGACGCGATTAACACCAGCAGCCGTCAAAAGATTGGCAACCAATTTTGCTCCGATAGGAACGCGTGGCTTGTCCTTGCGGTCTTGACGCGCAAAACCGAAGTAGGGCATCACGGCAATGATTCTTTTGGCTGAGGCGCGCTTGGCGGCATCAATCAAAAGCAACAATTCCATTAAATGATCGGAAGGTGGAAATGTGGACTGAACAATCACAACATCTTTTCCTCTAACTGTTTCTTCGATAGAGGGAGAGAACTCCCCGTCACTGAAACGTTGGATAATAACGTTGCCCAATTTATCCCCAAAAGCTTTGGCAATGCCCTCTCCCAAGATTTGGGAACCGGAACCTGCTATGATTTTTACCATGTCATTCATTAGTATACTGCTTATGGGGCGGCTAAGATAACTCAAAACCTTTTATGGTTTGTTCAAAACTTCGGTTTTTCGGGAAAAAGAAAGTGCTACTGCAAAAAACAAAATTGTAGAAACCACCCAAGCAATGGGGTTGGAGGACCAATGACCATTGGGTGTGTTTAGGGATTGAAAATAGTGGAAAAGGCAAATGCTCATCAAATTGTTCCCAACATGCGCCAAAATGGGATACCACAAATTTCCCGTGCGTTGATACAGGTATCCAAGACCAGCGCCCAGAACCCATCTTGGAACAAATCCTTCCCATTCAAAATGAATGATGGAGAACAATAGCCCAACCAACCAAATGGCTGCATGAACATTGATTTTTTTTCTGAGGTTGTGTAGCAATATCCCTCTGAAAAAAAGTTCTTCCAAAATTCCGGGGAAAATGGACATGATGAAGATACTCTGTGTGATACCCATGATTGTTTTTTGAGACAATATTTTTTCTTGAATGATGAGCGCGTAGTTGTCTTTTGATACCAATAGATTTTTCAATGAGAGCAGGGTATCAAGGATGTATTGATTGATCCAACTTAACATTTCAATCAAGCCAAATGAAGTCAAAGTCAATGCAAGGGTGTACAGCGTCATGGGAATGTGAAATGAATGTAAAGGTTGCAGTTGTTCAGTTTTGAAATTTTTTGAACGGAACATGAACCAAAGCCAAGGCGCTAAAAAGAAGAAAGTTTGTTGCAAGACATTGGCCCAACCCAGTAGAAGAGCTTGATTTTCAGAAAGGTAGGGAATTGATTCGGTTGAGAATGTTACACCAAAGGCCGTAAGCCATGCCGCGCTGATGGTGGCGCCCAGTCCAAAGCTGATGAGCAGAACGGCAAAAAGTTCAGAAATATTGATTTTCATGGTATTTAGGTGTTTTTCCATGGTGCAAAATTAGGGGAAGGTTAATTTTTTTTAAAAAGTTCTTGGGAATTCCAAAAAGTATTTTCTACATTAGCAATGACGCAAAAGGCGTCACTTAACCTAAATAACTTAATTATTAACCTATGAAGTACTTGGATTCTATTCCAATCTCTCGAGCACCTAGAGGTCTTGAAGAGCAGATGAAACGGCAGGTTTCGTCGAAGCTGACTATCAATTCGAAATTGACATTTATGTCAAAGATTTTGATAGTGTTTTCTTTTCTATTTGCAACCGTTGTCAATACGGCGTCAGCCCAGTCTTTTGCTGCGATTGGGGCTGCCTCAACTACCACTACAACCTCAACTGCTGCAGATCCAATTTGGGGATATTGGAATTCATTTCGATACCAAGTAATCTACACTGCTGCTGAGTTAACCACTGCTGGAATTCCTGCCTATTCAAATATTGGCTCGCTAGGTTTTTCTATAGCGGGTGATTACGGGGGGGGTAATCTACTGGGTTATACAATTAAGATGGGAGGAACCACAACAGCTAATTGTGCAGCTCATGTTACAAGTCCAACCACTACAGTGAAAAACGCATTCAGCTACAATCCCACTGTTACTACCGTTGGAAACTTCGATATGATAACATTGGATGTTCCATTCCAGTGGGACGGTACTTCGAATATTTTGATTGATATTTGTTCTTCTGGCTTGAACCCCTACACTAGTCCTTATGGGCAGGTTCGTACTATCGCGACCACAACAACAAATGGTGCGCGCTCTGCAGGTGCCGACGGTTCTAACCAATGTGGTGTAAACACCAGCACAGTTGTCAATAATAAACCAGCCATCCGTTTTGGATATACAGCGGGTGTAGCTCCAAGTTGTTTGCCACCAACTGCTGTTTCGTCTTCTTCAGTTACTACATCTGGAGCAATAGTTTCTTGGACAGCATCAACCTCAAATCCTGCCAACGGTTATGATATTGAAGTTCGCACCTCGGGAGCCGCAGGTTCAGGAGCTTCTGGTTTGGTTTTATCAACTGGTACCACGAACACCACTTTTACTTTTAATACGCTATCAGCCAATACCAATTATACAGTTTATGTGAGAGCCAATTGCGGAGCATCTGATCAAAGCACTTGGGCTTCTACCACTTTCTACACAGGATATTGTGTTTCTACATCTACTTCTGCAGCCAATGGTCACATTGCGAGCTTTGCGACAGTTGGAGAAGTTCAAGACATCACCAATAATGCTACAGGTGGTTCAGCAGGTGGTTATGGCAACTATACTGCTCAAGCTGTAATGGCAGCTCCAGGTGATGCTGTGAACTTTACTGCTACTATCAATTCAAGTTCTGGTTTTAGAATTTGGGTAGATTACAACAATGACTTGACTTTTGCTGATCCTGCTGAGCGCGTTTATGCTAGTGCAGCTTACGTTACATCTGTTACCAACTCATTCACTATTCCAGCGGGAACAGCACCTGGTTCATACCGCATGCGTATCCGTTCAGACTGGAATTCAACTACACCTGCTGTTTGTGGAAATATTTCAGCTGGTGAAACAGAGGATTACACCTTAACTGTTGTTGGTCCATGCTCAGCTGCGCCCAATGCACCAACAGTTGCTGCAACAGTATCTACTTTCTGTCAAGGTGGAGCAACGGTATTGAATGGTAGCGCATTTGGAGCTTATTCAGGATTTACGCACCAGTGGAAATCCTCAACCACAGCTGGCGGACCATACAGCATCGTTGTTCCTCCAGGATCATTGACATGTAACTACACGTTTAACATGACGGATCTATATTCTGATGGATGGAATGGTGGCTTGATCCAGGTACGTGACGCAGCAAATGCAGTCGTTGGTACATTGGGTTCTACTTTCACTAATGGTGGTTCTGCATCTCAAAGTGTTACCTTGACCAGTGGTCAGGCTTATACTTTGTTCTGGTCAACAGCTGGTTTATATCCCGAAGAAATGGGGATGACTGTAGTTGATCCTACTGGAGCAACTGTTTATACTTTGGCCTACAATAGCCAAGCATCTGCTTTGACCACTTTGGCAACTGTTAACGCATCTTGCCCAAGTACCTATGGTCAACAAGCATCTTTTAATCCTGGTATCCTTCCAGCAGGAACTTACTACTATGTATTGCAATCAACTTGTCCAAATGGAGGTGCTTCAGCTACTTCAAGCCAGTTGACCATTACCGTAAATGCATTGCCCAACGTGGCCATCTCTGGTCCTAACGGTGGTGCTTTTTGTGGAACGCAATCAATGACTGCTTCTGGTGCTTCTACTTATACATGGGCTCCTGCCAATAAGGTGAGTGCGTTAAATGGAGCATCCGTGTTCTTTGTTGGAACTTCTAATTCAAGCATCACAGTTACCGGTGTAGATGCCAATGGTTGTACTGCCACGTCACCTGCTTTTGCAGTGACTTACACAGCACCAACGGACATTACATTAACTTCAAGTGTAACCAACTTCTGCGGAACAGGTGGAACAGCTGTAATTACTGCAACTTCAGGCGCTGCTTATACCTATACTTATGATGTTGTTGGCGGAGACGCTACCTTGTCTAATGCAGCAGCTGCTTCAGTTGATGCCAACATGACAGTGACCAGTGCAATCCGTGTAACAGGAAACGAAGCTGCAACAGGTTGTTCTTCTCAAGCTGTAAAGAGTGTGGGTGTTTATCCTTTGCCAACTGCAACGGTGACCACAACTGCTTCAGGCGTTTGTCCTGGTACAGCAGCTACCATCAACTCTGGATTGAGTGCAGGTAACTTTACTGTTTCTTCTATTCCATGGACTGCTTCAACTGCTCCTGCCAATGCAGGTGTTTTGATGAACAACGGTACTGCTGTAACAGCTTTATCTGGTGGTTCTTTGGATGATGGTGGTTGGGGTGGAATTCCAATTGGATTCAATTTCAATTTCTTTGGAACCAATTTCAACAATCTGGCATGTGGTACCAATGGTTTGGTGATGTTCGGAACTGTTCCTGGTTACACCACTTCTCCAGGTCAATTGGGTCAATATAGTTTCTCAGGCAGTGCAACCAATTGTACTCCTGCAGGTCCAGCAACTGGAAGATATTTCCCCAACTGTAACAATCCAGGTAATATCATTGCTTTGATGGCAGCTGACGGTCATGCTGGTACTTCTACAAACGGAAGCATCAAGTATTGGACAGAAGGTTATGCTCCAAACAGAATTTTTAACTTGAAATACAACAATTACAATTTCTATTCTGCCAACCCTCAGTTCACCGCCACATTGCGTTTATATGAGACAACAGGTATCGTAGATATAATCATTGATTCTAAGACCTATTCAAACACTGCTATTGTTGGTTTGCAAGATGCTACTAAGACCATTGGTGCTGTTGCTCCAAACCGTCCTACAAGTGCAACCAATACCGTTGCGGCATGGACTGTTGCAGCAGGAAGTGGTGAGGCTTGGAGATTCTCTCCTCCCGCAAACTATGCGGTTAATTGGTTCGCTAACGGAACACAATTGCCAGCTCAAGTAACTTCTCCATCCAATGGATTCAACGAGTTCTCTTATGCTGTTTCTCCTTCGGTAACGACTGATTATAGCATCATTTACACCAACACTTTGACAGGTTGTGCCAATTCAGCTGGTTCTGCTGAAGTAACCATGGAAGTATTGAGCAGCACAGCTCCAACCGGTGTAACTACAATTGCAACTGACTCTACCGTTTGTAGCGGTATTGGTTTCGATTTGAGCACTTCATTCACAGGAATCACAGACGGTCAGACCTACCAATGGCAGGTTTCTACCGATGCTGGTTTGACATGGAATGACATTTTGGATGATACGTTGATTACTGCAAGTGGAATTACTCAGACTGTTGCCTCTTCTTACCGTATTGGCATTTCACAATGCGGTGGTACAGTCAGTTATTCATCTCCTTTGGCTATAACTTTGAATCCTTATCAAGATTGCTATTGCACACCAGGTTATACAACCGGTACGGGTGTTGGAGACTTAATTTCTAACGTAGAAATAGCTGGAACTACATTGGCAAACAATACAGGTTTCGTTCAAGGTACTCCTTCATTCACCTACTACACGGGACAAGCCAACTATACAGCTTCTTTGTTGCCTTCATCATCGTACAACGTTAACGTATCAACGGGTGAGTGGGGATCACAAGGTTTTGCTGCTTGGATTGACTACAACGATGATGGTATCTTCACTACTTCAGTGAATCCATTGTTGAATGAGCGCATTGGTTTCACTCCTACCACCATTGGAACAGGATTGACCAGCGGTCAAGTAAACGCATCTGCTTCTTTCACCATCACATTGGCTTGTACACCTCCTGCAGGTGACCACAGAATGCGTGTTCGTTGTGCCTATGCTACTAATGGTGGAAACATCGATCCTTGCCTTACATATACTTATGGTGAGACAGAGGACTATTTAGTGACTATTCAGGCTGCACCAACTTGTCCTAACCCTGGCGCGATGACTGTACCTTCGGCTACAACCAATGCCAATGATGTTACATTGCAGTGGTTGACTGGATGTTCAACAGCTACCAATTACGATTTTGAATACGGTCCTGCAGGATTTACTGCTGGAACAGGTACTTCAGTTTCTGGTACTGTTGCTTTGAGTGCAACAGGTGATACAGCTACCTATGTTTTGTCTGGATTGAATTCATTGACTGATTACACTGTATACTACCGCGCAAATTGTGGTACAGGAGACTACAGTGCATGGTCTTTGGTTCCTACCAACTTTACCACCGCACCTTCATGTTTCCCTCCATCTGCTGTAACAGTAACCAACGTTACTACGAGCGGTGCAACGGTAACATGGACTTCTAACCCATTGAGTCCTTCTGCTTCTTATCAGTATGTATTGTCTCAAACCAATACAGCTCCAGTCAACGGTGTTGTAGTTGGAACAGTTGATTTGGCTGACACTACGGTAACTTTAACTGGTTTGACATCAATGACTACTTACTACATGTGGGTACGTTCTGATTGTGGTGCTGGTGATCGTTCAGTATGGACATCTGTTGCTACTATCGCAGTTAATCCTTGTATGCCCGGCTATACATCAGGTACAGCAGCCGGTGATATGATAGCTAGAGTATCCATTACTGGTACTACTTTGTCTAACTACAGCGGTTTTGCAGCGGGTGACCCATCTTATGAGTACTTTGCTCCAAATACAGATAGCACAACTGCAACCATGAATGCAGGTGGTACTTATAGTGTAAATGTTTCTACAGGTGAGTGGGGAGATCAGGGCTTTGCGGCTTGGATTGACTACAATGATGATGGAATTTTCACTACATCAGTTGATCCATTGTTGAACGAGCGTATTGGATTTACACCAACAGTGATAGGCTCTGGATTTACACCTGGTGCTATAAACGCTTCAGCTTCCTTCACCATTAACCTAGGATGTACACCTCCAGTAGGTACGCACAGAATGCGTGTGCGTTGCGTTTATTTCCAAAATGGTGGTTTGATTGACCCATGTAATACTCAGTCTTATGGACAAACAGAGGATTATATGGTTAACATTGCCCCAGTTGTGCCATTTGCGCCAACTTTCACAGCTTCTTCAGCGACAGCTTGTACAGGTGCATCTGCAGCAGTGGTTTATACCACACAAGCAGGTCAAACATCTTACACTTGGTCTTATTTGGACAACGCCAACAATGCATTGGTAAGTGGTACTGACTATTCTGTTGTGTACAATGCAACCAACGAGTCATCTACAGTAACTTGGTTAACTGCTGGTGCAAGAAAAGTTCAAGTGAACTACAACAACCCAGCGGGATGTCCTTCAACGGGTGCTGCTTCAGTTAACACAACTGTAACCTTACAAACTGTACCTGGTTCATTGTTGTTCACTGCTAACGCGGCTAATACAGGTGGAACCGTTACTTACAACGCATCTGGTGCCATTGGTTCAATTGCTGGTGGATGGCAAAAGTCCATCGACGGTGGTACTACTTGGACTGCTATCTCTCCAAATGGACCGAACTCTTACAATTACAACAACTTAACTGTTGAGACCAAGTTTAGAGTTTTGGTAACCAACGGTACTTGCTCAACATTGCCAACCAACGTCATCACAGGTTATGTTCCTGGTGCTGGTGTTGCCAACGCAGTTGCTGTAAATACCATCGGTCAGTTTGGAACAGGTGTTCAAACATCATACACAACCAATTTGGCCAACGTTGCTGGTAATGAAGTATGGTTTACTTTCACTGCTGCTGCCAACGCGGCAAGAATTTCTGTAGTAGGATCTGGTTCAGTAGCTGACGACAATCAAATTTCATTGTATGATGGTCCTGCTTCTACTCCAATGATTCCAATTTTGACTGAGAACGATGTTGTTACTGGTGCTCAAGGAGCAGCTGCTGATGCAGGAAGTGAAATCTTGTTGACTGATCAGTTGATTCCTGGCAATCAGTACTACTTCTCTGTGAAGAACAACAACGCAACTGCTGGTCAGGTGTCTATTGTTATCTCTTACTTGCGTTCTTCTGAAGCTGACATCTTGCCTTATACCAGCTACACTGGTGTATACAACAATACATGTCAAAACTTCAAAGCCAAGTTCCGCGCTAATTCAGCAGGTTACACTGTTAAGCGTTGGGCCAATCAAACAGATGCCAACACGGCTGTTGCTACAGGAGCAGGAACACCATCATGGGTTTATGCTATCCCAGCAGGAACAGGAACTGTTGCTTCTACCATCTGTCAGTTGGGTAGAATTTTACCCGCCAACATTTTGAGTGGATCTGCATTGACCTATTATGTTACTGTAGATGCTGCTTACAACTTGGCTGATGCATTTGGTAATATGAATGCATTGACAGCAGCAGGTAGTGTAGTTTCTGCCGTTGGTTTGAACTCAGAGGCTGATTTGAATGTACGCGCAAGCGATCGTTGTCCAGCATTTAAGAGTGCAACCACTGGTTCAATCACCACCAACCGTTCGGTTTGCGGTGTGCGCAACTATGATTATGAGTTTGCGAAAGTATTGCCAACAGTAGATCTTCCAATCAATGTAGCTGGTCCAGTAGGCGGATCTCGTGTCCTTGCCTTGAACACCGTTGCAGGAATTGGAAATGGTCAAACCTATGATGTTCGCATCCGTGGTAAGCACGTAGATAACGCAACAAATTCTAACTATGGAACTGTTGCTTGCGTGAAGACTACAGGTGTAGCAGGAATGCCAACCATCGAAGATGAAGGTGTTATTGCTGAGCGTTCTTTCAATGGTGTTACTACTAGCATCTATCCTAACCCCAACAATGGTTCTAGTGTAAACTTGAACGTTGATGGCATGGAAGGTGAATTGCAAGTTCGCATCACTGATGCTACAGGTCGTATGGTATACAGCAACCGCTACATCGTAGAAGGTGCAATCAATACCACCATGGACTTTGGTCAGACTTTGGCTGGCGGAGTATACATGGTTGAAATGGTTCAAAACGGTCAATTGAACACCATGAGAATGGTGGTTAACCGATAAGATCATTCTGATATCTTTTAAAAGGGCGCCCATCGGGCGCCCTTTTTATTATCCAGCACAAAATAAAAAGGCTGCATCTTTACTTGCAGCCTTTTTTATTGTTCACTTTGTCTAGTAGATGAAGTATTTATTCAACCATCGCATCACAGCATCGGGAGATTCCCATTGTCCCATGTGACCGATGTCTTCTTCAATATCTAACGTTGCGAATGGATGTAGTTTTGAAATCTCAGAATGAATTTGCTCCAATGGAATTCCAGCATCCTTTGCACCTGCAAAATAATGCACGGGTATTTGATTCTCTTTTGTCTTTTGTATACCGCAAGATCTGCTGAGCATGGCTTTTTGACAGGCTACTATGGTTTCAGCAGTTACTGAATTGGCTTCAGAAATGAGCTGTTCAATTACCTGATATCTCTTCACTTTAAAGCCGTCCGAAAACAAATGGGTGATCATGGTTCGAACATACAATGATTTGTTGTCGTGCACCAGGTCAATCGCCCTCTGTCGTTGTTTTTTTTTTTCTTCGTCATCAGCGCCGAGTTTGGAATGAAAGATTCCAATTCGAATCGGCAGAAGTCCCAAATGGAGGAGATGCGGAATGAGGTATCCACCCATGGAATGCCCAATGATTTGAAACGATTGACTGGTGTCAAAGTCTTTTAATAGTGCTAACGCTATGCCCTCCATAGAGTCAGGGCATTCCTCATTTAACCAAACACCATGACCAGGCATGGATAGGTATCTGGCATTGGGAAATTGCGAAGCACAAAATTTCCACATTTCAGGCGATTCTAGGAATCCATGAATGAAATAAGTAATCATTATACGCTTTGGGCAATCACTTCGTCTATCGCTTCTGGTAACTTGGCTTTGAGTAGATTTTCAATACCACCTTTCAGCGTAGCAGTTGAAGAAGGGCAACCTGAGCATGCGCCACGCATATTGACATAGACTTTTTTGTTGTCATAACCTACAAAATCGATGGCGCCTCCATCCTGTTCAACTGCAGGACGGACATACTCATTAAGTAAGAATATGATTTCTTCATCAAAGGGTGAAGGCGCAAATACCGCATTCTCTGATCGGCCAATGGTGGGATTGTCTTTATTGGTATCTGTGCCTGCTTGTGGTGATTCTCTTGACATCAATGAGGCAGGTATCGTACTAACAGCAATTTCATTTTCCATCAGCCATTCTCTGATGTACTCTCTCAGTTGCATGACAATCATGTCCCAATCCAAACTTTCATCTCTTGTAATCGTTACATAGTTGCTACTGATAAAAATACTTTTTACAAATGGGAAGTGAAACAGTTCCTCAGCCAGTGCCGATGAGCCTTTGGCCTCCTGAGCCATTCTATATTCAACTTGTAATCCACCTGATATGAGCAAACGATCTGCAACGAATTTCATCGTAGAAGGGTTGGGAGTCATTTCTGCATAAACAGCCGTGGGAATTTTCTTTTTGTCCATGTTGCAAAGTTAGCACACGTTTGCGTCAACAAGTTTTACCTTTGTTAAATGGAATCAATGATTATTCAATTTCAAGAAGAGATTAAGGGTGGAATACCTATGACGTTGCCCAATGCACCAGCATGGGATGATAAAATTAATCACGCTCCAAGAAGAAAAGAGATATTGAATGACGCTGAGAAGAAGTTGGCGCTGCGCAATGCCTTGCGCTATTTCCCTTCTTCAATGCATGCTCAGTTGTTGACTGAGTTTAAGGAAGAGTTGAAGCAGTTTGGAAGGATCTACATGCACCGGTATCGCCCGCATGGAGAGATTAAAGCTCGTCCCATAGAATGGTATCCTTGTCGTTCCAAACAAGCAGCGGCTATCATGCTTATGATTCAGAACAATCTGGACCCAGCTGTGGCGCAACATCCGCATGAGCTGATCACTTATGGCGGCAACGGATCTGTTTTTCAGAACTGGGCCCAATACAGATTGGTGATGCAGTATTTATCTGAGATGACTGATGATCAAACGCTGGTTATGTATAGTGGTCACCCGTTGGGTTTGTTCCCATCTCATGCAGAAGCCCCTCGGGTAGTGGTGACCAATGGTATGATGATTCCCAATTATAGCAAACCGGATGACTGGGAAAAGTTTAATGCATTAGGGGTGACACAATACGGTCAAATGACGGCGGGGTCGTACATGTATATTGGTCCTCAGGGAATTGTTCACGGAACCACCATCACCGTTATGAATGCCGCTAGAATGTTGCGCAAAGGAAGAGGTGATCATGGAATTTATGATCTGCCTGGTCAGGGATTGTTGTTTGTAACAGCAGGATTGGGTGGAATGTCTGGTGCCCAACCCAAGGCATCCAATATTGCAGGATGTGTGAGTATTACTGCTGAGGTTAATCCAAAGGCAGCCTACAAACGATTTGATCAAGGTTGGGTAGATGTTATCGAAGAAGATGTTCAAGTGGTTGTATCAAAAGCCAAAGCCGATAAGGACAATGGGATGGTCAAAAGCTATGCTTATGTTGGTAATATCGTTGATCTTTGGGAAGAGTTGTTGAAGCAAGAAGTGCTGGTTGACTTAGGAAGTGATCAAACATCTTTGCACAATCCATGGGCGGGAGGGTACTATCCTGCAGGATTTTCTTATGATGAGGCCAATGATATGATGGCCAATGATCCTGAGAGATTCAAACATGAGATTCAGATTACTTTAAAACGCCACGCAGCAGCAATCAATGGTCATTCCGCCAGAGGAATGTACTTTTTTGATTATGGAAATGCCTTCTTGCTAGAGGCATCAAGGGCTGGTGCGGAAGTATTGGCCACACCTGGATCTAAGTTGTACAATAGAACAATTGATGGTTTGGCATTTGCTTATCCAAGCTATGTTCAAGATATTTTAGGTCCCATGTGCTTTGATTATGGATTTGGTCCCTTTCGATGGGTGTGCTGTTCGGGTAGTCCTGAGGATTTGGAAAAGACGGATCGTATCGCAGAGCGTGTATTACAATCGCTAAAGGAACAGGCTCCTGCCGAGATACAGCAACAGTTGGCAGATAACATCCGTTGGATTCAAGAGGCGGGAAAAAATAAAATGGTCGTGGGATCACAGGCTAGAATTTTGTACGCCGATGCAGAGGGTAGAATGGCCATTGCTCAGGCATTCAATGACGCCATTGCAGCTGGTGAAATAGGCCCTATTGTTTTAGGACGTGATCACCATGATGTAAGTGGTACAGATTCCCCGTTCCGTGAAACGTCAAATATTTATGATGGTTCACGATTTACAGCTGACATGGCGGTGCATAATTTTGTGGGTGATGCCTTTAGAGGTGCCACTTGGGTAAGCCTGCACAATGGTGGTGGTGTAGGTTGGGGTGAAGTCATCAACGGAGGCTTTGGGATGCTTTTGGATGGTTCCAAAGAAGCCAGTGTGAGATTGAATCGCATGTTGCATTGGGATGTGAACAACGGCATTGCGCGCAGAAGTTGGGCAAGAAATGAAGAGGCCGTGTTTGCCATAAAACGCGCCATGGAGAAGGAGCCATTGTTGAAAGTGACCTTACCCAATATGGTGGATGACCATTTGTTGAATGGATAAAAAAAAGGAGCGATAATCGCTCCTTTTTTTTGACTTAATGTTTGCTTGAGGGCATCAATGTACGACCTGTACCTTCAATTGTTGCACGCCTTCTTTGTCTTTTAGTTCAATAAAGTAAATTCCATTGGCCCATTGGCTGCAATCCAAAGCCCTTTGATTGGCCGTTGAAAGAGCATTGTAAATCAACCTGCCTTGCGTATCTCTAATGGAAATTAGTGTATTGGATTGAATACCGCTCAAGTTCAATGATTGATTGGCTGGATTTGGATAAGCCAGAGCAATGTTGTTTTTTGATTCAACAACATTCATGGCTTCGCAATCCATGCGGTAGGTTGGTGAAATCATGATTGTATTCATGTTGTATCCCATAGCATGAACATGGAACTGAACAGAGTCGCCGCAGTTGAATGGACCTGCCATGGCTGTACCAGGATCCATCATGGTCATCATGCCATCATTGGCGGTGTTGGTCACTGCATAGGGAGAAACATTCCCCATCTCAGTAAGGGCAATCATCACATAAAATTGTTGATTGTTTTCATCAGGTACCAATTGCATACCAACGACAGGGGAAACCACTTGATAAGAGCATGATCCATCATCGAACATTGCATTTTGGCTATAATTCAAGGCTTGTGGATCCATGCAACCACCGCAGTAGTATTCACAGTAGCCGTAGTCACAAGTCGCATTGGGATTGTAATTGCAGGCAATTGGATCGGTGCATCCTGCAATTTCATTGATACCGATGTTTTCAATATTGTATCCCAAATATGAGTTTGTGGTAAAGTTGTAATATTCTCCCAAGTTGTTGTTGGCTATTGCAATGTCCACTGTTTGTCCAGAAGTTCCAAATGCATAGAGCATATAGCAGTTGCTATTCATGCAGAAACCGCTATTCAGGGGGTAGAATCCTTGCTGAGATTGGGTACCGTCGTTGGCTGCAACATAGAAGAAAACATCTCCAGAAGCATTGATGGTTTGCCAATTTTCGGAAGTGCAACAAGTACCATTGTCGAGGGTGGCTGCTGGATTGAAATTGATGGCTGTAGGGTCTGTACAACCCAAGCATGAGTAGTCGCAGATGTTGTACAAAAAGCAATTGGCATCGGGGTTGTAATTACAAGCGCTGGGGTCAGCGCAACCTACGATTTGATTATTGTCATAATTCCAAGTAAAGTCGTAGATGGTGATGCTGTTATTGGTATAAACAATTTCTCCGTTGCGCTTAATGGTTAGTGAAAAAGGCATTCCCATTAAATCACTTGCATGAAAAGTGATACAACTAGAAGGCGCACAAAAGCCAGAGGTTTCGACAGAAAAGTCAGTAGAACCAATCATGTTGCCATACCCATCAATGGCACTCCATGACACCATACCACCAGCACTTACAGCAGTTACCTCAAAGTAGTTGTCTAGGCAGCAACTTCCGTTGTCTATGGTGGCGTTTTCATTGAAATTATAAGCTTCAGGGTTGGTGCAACCTTGACATGAATAGTCACACAAATTGTAATCGAAGCAATTTGCGTTGGGATTAAAATTGCAAGCATTGGGGTCACTACAACCCGCAACAATCTCTCCATTGTTGATGGTGATGTGAATGGTAGAAATGTCATCCCATTCGGATGTTGGATCCAAAGAATTTCCGGAAGCTATTGTGTTTCCTTCCGCGTCGGTAATGTTGTAATCAAAAGCTTCATAAACGTTGTTGTAGGCGGTGAAAGTTCCGCAGCCTTGGTTGATACAAGTGGCAGAGGTTCCCGTGCCATATACATAGTTGTTCTGATTGTAGTAATACCACCAAACGCTGCTGGGAACATTGATGGACATTAATTCACCATAGCAGCATGTTCCATTGTTATAAATGGCATCAGGATTGAAATTCGTGGCTGTGCTATCCGTACAGCCTTGACAGCTGTAGTATTCGCATGATCCATCACTGCAGGTGGCTTCGGGATTGAAATTGCATGCATTGGCATCTGTGCAGCCCGTTATTCCTCCGTTGCTGTGCTGAAAGGCTGTCCACCAACCTTGTGCTACGAATTCAGTTTGCAAGGTTGCCCCGTTGCTAACCAAATTTACTGTAAAAGGATCTTGATCCAAACCTTGTACATAAATGGTGTAGCATCCGGGATCGTGGCAGAATCCTTGATTTGACAAGCCACTGTAATTGTCTCCACTAACCAAATATTGGCCTAGGCCATTCATTATTGAATAGGAGATGCTGTCATTGGATTCCACCAAAGCCCATTGACTGTAACAGCAAGTTAGATTATCAATGGAGGCGTTGGGATTAAAGTTCACAGCATTGCTGTCCATGCATCCATAACAATCATAGGTGCAGGTTGCATAATCTCCGCAAGTTGCTGAAGGGCTGTAATTGCAGGCACCGGGATCAGGGCATCCCGTTGTTCCGTTCCAACTGAAAAAGGCGACCACATAACCAGTAGAGTCACTGTACTGAATGTCCAAGGGAACGATAGAATCGTTGACCATAATGGAGATGTCATTCTGCCCCACCCATTGATTGGTGCCAAAACCATACACATAAAAACAACCATCAGGCAAACAAAAATTGCCATTGGTCCCATAAACATCAGCGATAATCATCCAATCGATTGCACCCGCGATAGACCATTGACCGCTATCAGAGGCTTGGAACTGAGCAGATGCACAGGGATTGATTTGTGCGATGGAAATCATCGGAATCCATACACTGAACATCAATGCGAAAATGACTTTTCTCATGTTTTTTTAGTTTGTGCATAGTTACAGCGCAAAGGATTAAACAAACCCAATGAAAAGTGTTAAAAGCGATAGAGAAATGTTAATTAGGCAGGCAATTGAGCCAGAATGGATTCAAAAATAACACGGCCATCGGTATTGCTCAATTCAAAATCTGAGGCTCTTTCTGGATGGGGCATCATTCCGAAAACATTTTTCGTGGCATTGGTAACACCTGCGATGTTGTTTAAAGCGCCGTTGGGATTACTTTCAGGAGTGATATTTCCATCGCTATCGCAATAGCGGAAGAGCACTTGTCCATTGTCTTCAATACTTTTTAGTTCCTCAGAACTGGCAAAGAAATTACCTTCTCCGTGTGCGATGGGAACTTGAAAAACAGAGTCCAAAAGCAAGTTTTGGGTAACGATGTTGTTGTTGTTGTCCGCTTTTAAATGGACATTTTTGCAAATGAATTTACGGCTGTTGTTGTGCAGCAAAGCACCGGGTAAAAGCTTGGCTTCTGTCAGGATTTGAAAGCCATTGCAAATGCCCATGACATAGCCGCCCTTATTGGCATGGCCAATTACTTCATCCATAATTGGAGAAAAACGGGCAATGGCTCCACTTCTGAGGTAGTCGCCATAAGAGAATCCTCCGGGCACCATAATGAAATCACAACCTTGAATACTGGTATCCTTGTGCCAAAGTTTCACTACGTTTTGATGAAGTACTTCTTGCAGAGTATAAACCAAATCCTCATCACAATTGCTACCAGGGAAAACAACAACGCCAAATTTCATGATTATTTTTTTTTCAAAATTACGAAATGCTCTATGCTAGAACCAATGAAAAAATTCAATGATTGCAAATATCAGGAAAATGTAAAAAACAAAAGGAGCCAAAAGGCTTGTTCTGTAATGTGTCCAATACTGGGAAAGCAAAAGTATTGGCGCGAGGGATACAATATTATGGATGCTGAAGTGTTGATTGAGGAAGTAGTCCAGCGCATTGGATAAGATAGAAAGGGCAAGGAAAAGGATGAGATACTGTTTGCTTTGAACGGTTTTATTGGATTGTCTGTCTTCTTTGTGCGACAAAGAGATGACGGCAAGTACAACTGAGGCAATTAAAGTGAATACAAAAGTTAAGGATGGCGTTGGTAAAAAAGACATCTCCACTACCTTGTGGAATGGCCAAAAAGACGAATATTCCGCAGGATGCTGTGTGAGCCAAATCCAAAGATCCCAATACATCATGGGGGTAAAAAAAACAATGATGACAAGGGTAATGTCTTTGATAGAAAATGGTCTATTCCATAAGGCTAGAAAAAAAAGAAACAGAATGAAAATAAAGTACTGTTCATCTAGTAGCGTAGCCAAACCAATGAAGAGAGCGGCAGAGAAAAGAAAGTGTGCGATTTTCTTTTGTCTAAAAATGGAGAAAGAAAAGTACACCCCAATAAAAAAGAACGTTTGTGCAACAAGTACCATTAAGTTTCCCGTCTGAACACATGCGATTGAAGAGAGAATGGCGTAGATCAATCCTGTCAAGAAAACGGGGGAGTGATACAATTCACTGCGGTTGTAAATTTGATTGGTGAGAAGGGCGTTGAAAGTTAAGATAGAGATGAAACTAAAGTTGATGGTTAGCGGGCTCATCCAAGCCAATGAGGTAGTTTGCGCATGAAGCCATAATTCTTGATGACCGCATAGAATAATAAGAATAATCACCAGCGGATAGATGACGGGTAGAAGTGGTGAATTTTGCGTAAAGCTGCGGAGAATCATGGTGGGTACAAAAATGAGGATGTTTTTTTATTTTTATGCAATGTTGATTACTTTTGCTCAAATCTTTTAATTATGAATTTGCAAAGTGTCCTTAACCCAATCGTTAGCTTCTTTCAAGGTTATTTTGAG
>CANEVR010000041.1 GCA_947442505.1 Flavobacteriales bacterium
GATGAAGCGCTCGGTGTTCATCACTTGAAAGGCGTGTTCTGTAAAATACTTTTTCAGGAAACGATCAAACTTCACCCGACCTACGCGCTCCTCAATGGTGCGGAGCAACCAATAACCTTTGTTATAAGCAATGTCATTCATTCCGTCATCGGGATCCCGTCCATCCAAATCCAACTTCAAGCGGGTATCATTGGGATGGAGCTCGGCAATGGTATGGTACAAATCCTGAATGTTCAATGCCGCCAACATCTCTGAAATCTCCTTTCCATAGAGGGCTTCCATGATGCGCAATTCAAAATAGACCGTAAATCCCTCGTTCAACCAGAAGTCATTCCATGTTTCATTGGTCACCAAATTACCACTCCAACTGTGGGCCAGTTCATGGGCAATCAAAGAGACCAAGGATTTATCACCGGCCAAAATCGTAGGTGTAGCAAAAGTCAACATGGGATTTTCCATACCACCAAAAGGAAATGCGGGGGGAAGAATCAAAACATCAAATTGCTCCCATTGATAGGGACCGTATAAACTTTCGGCTGCAGCAATCATCTTCTCCAAATCACTCAGCTCTTCCGTTGCCTCTGCAATCAATTGCGGCGTTGCGTATACACCCGCACGCTGACTAATTGCGCGGTAATCTATGTTACCGACAGCCAAAGCCAATAAATAACTGGGTATGGGCTTGGGTTGCTCAAATGAATAAGTGATGGTCGCATTGTTCTCCTGCTTGAGCATCTTTGGATTGCGAGCGCTCATCAACGGCAACAGTTCTGCAGGCACAGTGACTGTCGCATCATAGGTAAAGCGCACGGCAGGCAAGTCTTGACAAGGGATCCAAGTGCGGGCCAAAATGGCCTGAGATTGGGTAAACAAAAAAGGATGTTCCCCTTCCACCCAAAGCAATGCATCAGACTTTTCTGTTGTGTTGTATTTCAATGCAACCTCCTTTGATTCAGCAGTGATGGGTATTCTCAATGCACTGCCCAAAATTGCGTCTTGCTCTTCCAGCTGCCAAGGAACGGATACACCATCCACCTCAACCGACTGAATATTCAATCCTTTAACATCCAAAATCAAATGGTCAGAAGCTGACTTATGCATCAATCGATAGGTAGAAGTAGCTCTAATTTGTTGATGCTTGAAATCTACCTCTGCCTTCCACGAAAGATGACTATAAGTTACCTTGCTTGGCTCTGAAAAAGAATGATTGTGCACTTGGGCATGAACATGTATACACATAAAAAAAAGAATAAAAAGAATAAGGTTATTTTTTTTCATTTTCCAATTTCTCCAATAGGTTTTGAAGATCGATAAGATTTTTGGGCAAATCCAGCTGGATGATGTTCCAAACAATCTCATCATCGGGATCAAAATACTCGTGAACGATATCATTGCGCAGCGCAGCCATGTACATCCATGGAATGTTCTTGTGCTTGTTTTGAAAATGAAATGGGATGTGCTTTACGCCCTCTCCCAAAATCTGAAAATTGTAAAAAATAGCATCCTTGGTTATGCCACCCATTTGAAACTCATTCAAAGATAGATTCTCTGAATATTTTAAAATGCGCTCCACAGCCATGACCATATCGCCAACATAACTGATAAAGGGTCTAATGGGTTTTCTTTTCATACAAATCGAATCATGGATTCAAACTCTTCTCTGATTACCGGCTTAACACCTTCATGGGTGGTCAAGTCAATCCGCATTTGCAGCTTGGCCTCTAAGAAACCTTTGAGGGCATAGAAACGCCAGCCCATTGGCTCATCCAATTCTACCACAATGGTCAAATCTGAAGTAATGCGCTTTTGATTGGTCCACCAACCCGTAAATCCAATACGATTGACACCGAATCTACTCTTGAGCATCGGCTTCAACGCGGCAATGCTCTTGACCAAGGTTTGATTACTGCGCATGGATCCTCCCAAATACACCCAATGGCAGCAGAACGCCACTGGTTGATTTTAAATACAACTCTCCAATGTGCAATCTGGAACCTGCCGTTGACCGCAAGAAATTCTCCAGTACCAAAGCAGACAAACCTAAACTATAGGCATTGATAATGAGAAATCCTTTGGGATCAAGAATAGACAAGACATTTTCCATCATCTCCGCTATGTTCTCTTCCAACTTCCATTTTTCACCTTTTGGTCCATGACCAAATGCCGGAGGGTCCAAAATGATACCTTGATACAAATTCCCTCTGCGTTGCTCACGCTGCGCAAATTTGAGCGCATCCTCCACCATCCAACGGATATCGGGCAATTGACTCAACTGACGATTTTCATTGGCCCAGGTCACCACTTGTTTGATGCTATCGACATGCGTCACATCTGCCCCCGCTGCACAGGCAGCCAAGGAGGCCCCACCCGTGTAGGCAAACAGGTTCAATACCTTAGGTTTCTCCGACATCTTCTTGACTTGCTCTTCTATAAAGCGCCAGTTGGCACTTTGCTCAGGGAAAATTCCAACATGCTTGAATGCCGTTAAACCCAAGCGCATCGAAAACTCGCCATCCTTCATGGGGAACTGCAAAGACCACTGGTCTGGCATGGTTTTCAATTTCACCCAATCTCCAGAGTTACTTCCCTTCTGCTCAAAACGTACGTGCGCACGCTTCTTCCACTCTTCCGCTTTCCATCGCTTTGGCCAGACAGCCTGGGGCTCAGGACGAATGGTGATGTATTTCCCAAAGCGCTCTAACTTCTCAAAATCACCACAATCCAACAACTCGTAATCGGGCCAAGGAGATGGTGTAATCAATTCAAAATTTTCAATCATCACAGCGAATTTACAATTGAAAGCAGAACGATGTAACTTTATCGCCATGAAGTTTGCCGTTGTCGGTTGTGGAAATGTTGGTACGCAGTATGCGCGCATGTGGATTCAAGCGGGGCACCAATTGCAACATGTTCATTTCAGATCAATGCCTTTGGGAACCATTGAATGGCTCGGACATAGCGTTGAAAACGTTGCGCTACAAACGATTCATCAAAATGCAGATGCTGTTCTATTGGCCATACCTGATGATCAAATTGCAGCTGTCGCTGGCTCGATTCACACAGATGCATTCATCATTCAACCCTCCGGAACTTTTGATTTGCATCAATTGACCCATACCAACAAAGCCACATTGTGGGCCATGTACTCCATCGTGAAGCAAGCCTCATTGGATTTTGAAAAAATACCATTTGCAGTGGAGAGTACTTCAGAAAAGGCAAAGGAAACCCTTCATAAGCTGATGGAAAAAGTTGGCGCACCAATGCACAACACCAACCAAACACAACGCGAGTTGGCTCACCTCACCGCTGTGCTCGCCAATAACTTCACCAATGCGCTTTATCAAAAAGCTTTGACATTGCTGAATGAAAATCAACTTTCTGGTGAATTGATGTTGCCCATCATTGGGCAAACCACTGCCCGACTGACAGCAATGCCCGATCCGACATTGCAAACAGGACCGGCGCGCCGAGGTGATTACAACACGCTGAACAAACACTTGGAATTATTGCGTGAAGATCCGCAGTGGAAACTACTCTATCAAACCATGAGTGATATTATCTTGCAACAAAATGAACATCGAAAATTATAAGGCCCAATTGGCCAAGACAGATACTTTTATCTTTGATGTGGACGGTGTCTTTACGGACAACATCGTCTATCTAACGGAAGACGGCAGCCAAATGCGCACAGCCAATGTCCGTGACGGATATACCGTGCAATTGGCCGTTAAAAAAGGCATTAAAATCTTCATTCTGAGCGGCGGAAAAAATGAAGCCGTGCGCAAGCGTTTCGAAATGTTGGGCGTTCAGGAAATCCACCTAGGTGTATCCACCAAAAAAGAACGATTGCAAGAATGGATAGACAACGGAAAAATCGATCCATCCACCACCGTTTACATGGGTGATGATATCCCCGATTTTTGGGTGATGCAGATGGTGGCCATGAGCACATGTCCCGCTGATGCCGCTTTTGAAATCAGGAACATCTCAGATTACATCTCACCTTTCAAGGGTGGTCAAGGATGTGTAAGAGATATTCTCGAACAAACATTAAAACTAAAAAAAATGTGGATGGATGACGAGTCCACCTCTTGGTAATAAAACACGACATGAGAAAATTTTTCTTCCTTCTATTCATTGCATCCAGCGTTCACTCCATTGCGAAAAACCAACCGGCACAGCAACGTGTGGATTACAAGATGCAGGTTTCTTTGAACGATCAAAATCACCAGTTTGAAGGTCATTCTCAAATCACTTATTTCAACAACTCTTTGGACACACTCAATGAGGTATTTGTGCATTTGTATTTCAATGCCTTTCAGCCTGGGAGTGACATGGATGTGCGGTCGCTTTGGATAGCCGATCCAGACCCAAGAGTTGGAGATAGAATCAGCAAACTCAAGCCTGAAGAATATGGCCACCAACATTTGAGTAAGGTAATGGTGAATGGGAAAGAAGGGCAAATCATTGAGATGGGCACCATCGCAAAAGTTGTCCTAAAGAACCCCATCCTTCCGGGAAAAAAAGCCAAAATAAACATGGATTGGAATGGACAAGTACCCATTCAAATCAGAAGATCCGGACGCAATAGCGCAGAGGGCGTGGATTACAGCATGTCCCAATGGTATCCCAAAATTTGCGGATACGACCAAAACGGTTGGCACCCCAATCCGTATATCGCTAGAGAATTCTTCGGCGAATACGGCAGCTTTGAAGTAGAAATCAACATTCAAAAAGACTTTGTTGTTGCGGCCACTGGAGAACAATGCAGAGAAGTTATCCTAGAGAACAACAGAAAATCAGTCTGCTACAAGGGAAGCAATATTCATGATTTTGTTTGGGCGGCAGACAAGGATTATCAGCATGACATTATCACCCTTCCCGATGGTCTAAAAGTTCATTTTTATTATCTAAAAAATCAAGGATTGGAGGAGAACTGGAAGAAGTTTCAGGAGATGACACCAAAAATGTTTGCCTACATGAATGAACACTTTGGAAAGTATCCGTATCCCGTTTACAGCTTTATTCAAGGCGGAGATGGAGGCATGGAATATCCGATGGCCACCCTCATCACGGGCAAAAGAAAAATTGGATCTTTGGTAGGCGTCGCTGCGCATGAATTGGCGCACAGCTGGTACCAAGGCATCTTGGGATTCAATGAGAGTTTGTACTATTGGATGGATGAAGGATTCACCAGTTTTTCATCTGATGAAGTGATGGACCAATTGTTCCCCAATCCTGCCAACCCCTTGCATTTGGATGCAGTAGGAGGATACATTCAATTGGCAGAGAGTGGCAAGGAGGAACCGATGATCACCCATGCCGATCACTTCAATACCAACTACGCCTATTCCAATGCCGCCTACAGCAAGGGACAAACTTATTTGTATCAGTTGAAAGGAATCATGGGCGAAAAGAAATTCTACAATGGCATGAAGCGGTTTTACAACCAATACAAATTCAAACACCCCACACCTGGTGACTTCTTGGCCATTATGGAAAAAGAAAGCGGAATGATATTGGACTGGTACAATGAATACTTTGTGAGTACAACAAAGACCATTGACTATTCAGTGAACATTGATGTGACTTCATCAGTCAATGGATCGCCCACCTTAATTGTATTAAAACGCAACGGGGATATGCCCATGCCTGTTGAGGTGGAAATCGAAACAACAGATGGTAAATTTCAATATTGGTATTTGAGTATCGATTTGATGCGCAAAACGGCCTATTCAGAAGAAGGAACAGAAATCCAATGGATTGCAGCACCAGCTTGGAGTTGGGTGCAAGACCAGTATATCATGCAGTTGCCTTTGAGTGTAAAGAAAGTTACCATTGATCCATTTCGCAAAATCGCTGACGTGGAGAGGGAGAACAATGTTTGGCCGATCGTTTCAGAGTAATTCTAAAGTTTCATTTAATGAATGCCAAACGAATTGTTTGGCATTTCTTTTTATCCTTGAATACAAACCAATTGGTCAAAATTCACTTTTGCAAAAAGCGCTTCATCCAATTGCTTTTTTGACATTCCTTGTTTGAGCCCCGAAAAAAGAAAAAAACAACTGCTTTTCAACACATTAATTCTTCATCCTTCGCAACTTCTCTTCATTAACAATGGTGATGGCCGAGCCTTGAATCTTGATTAATCCTTCTTCTTTAAAATCACTCAAAGTTCGAATTACTGACTCTGTTGCAGTTCCTACCATGGCGGCCAAATCATCTCGTGAAATAGGCATGGTAAAAAGAACTTCAGGATTTCCATCATGAAATTTTGTCTTTAAACGCAACAATGCTGATGCTGTTCTTTTACGAACTGACGAATAAGCCAACGAAACCGCCCTCTCTCTTTCAAAGACCAAAGCACCAGACATCAATTGAATCAATTCCAACATCATCTTAGGATTGCTCTCCAACCTATGAAAAAAAGAATTCTTAGGAATAAACATAACTTCTGAAGGTTCCAACGCCTCAGCATTGTCCAAGTGAATATCACCCTGAAACAAAGAAACATAAGCCATAACAGCTCCTTTTCCACGAACACGCAAAATCAATTCCTTACCTAAATCATGAGATTTAAACTCCTTCACTTTGCCCTTTAAAACAACATATACTCCCTGGCATGTATCACCTTCTGAAAAAACAACTTCTCTCTTTCGTAAACTCCTAACTTGTCTGTCAGGAATATCTTTAAATTGTTCATCCCAAAGAACATCCTTATTCTTCATCTGATTCAATCGATAATTCAAATGATCGATGGTCCCTAGATTTCCTTCAGATTTCTTTATCCTTGCTTCGATTCTCCCCAGAAATTCCGTTTCCTTGTAAGGCTTAACAATACAATCATCAACACCCAATTCCACCCCATCTCGAACATTACCCTGTTCGGATTTGGCCTTTAACAAAATAAATGGGATTCGTGCTGTCTCAATATGCTTTCCCAATAGATGCAGTACACCATAGCCATCAAGAATGGGCATATCAATCTCACACAAAATCAAATCTGGATGGTATTGTTTAGCAGCTGCAACTCCCTCCATACCATTTGAAGCATTCAACACTTGATAACCCGCTGAATCAAGCAACTCAGCCATACTCTCCCTCACCTCTATACTATCTTCAATGATTAAAATTGTTTTCTGTTCCATAACTTAAATTTTGACTTTTAAAACAATCGAAAATTCAACTTCTCTTTTCCTTCCGCGATCAATTTTCTGCCGCTTGCGTTTTAAAAATTTTCCGATCACCTGAGAACAATTCAAATCCGTGAAAGGAACATTCTATTTTGGCATTGAGCCATTTTGATTTTCGCATCGGTTTTAATCCAATCGACTTCATGCCTTCCATGCTTCCTGAGAAAACCCAAGCCTTCCAACCGCCCCATTGGTGCTTGAAGGCAGAGCCAATCTTCTGATAAAAAGCCTCAGCATTCTCGATGGACAGTCGCTCTCCATAGGGTGGATTCATCATCAAGATACCCGTTTCTGCAGGACGCTCAAGGTCAAAGAAATCTGCCCGCTGCATTTGAATAAAATCAATCACGCTGGCCTTCCTGCTGTTCTTTTTTGTCCAACCCATGGCATTATCATCAAAGTCCGAAGCCAAAATCATGGCTGAAGGAGTAGTAATTTTGGCATCTTCCGTTGCTTTTAATTGCAACCAACCTTCCTCCTTAAATGTTGGCCATCTCATGAATTGAAAAGTGGCACGGTTGTATTGTGCAGGTGTATTGGAAGCCAACATGGCAGCCTCTATCACCAAGGTTCCGCTGCCACACATGGGGTCGACAAAAACTTGCTCACCCGTGTATCCTGCAAACTGAAGCAAGTTGGCGGCCAACACTTCATTAAGAGGTGCATCCCCAGAACCCATGCGATAACCACGTTGATTCAAAGATCTTCCTCCTGCGTCCAATGAAATGGTCACTTGATTCTCATCGATGTGCAAGTGAAACAACACATCAGGATTCTCGGCATCTACATTGGGACGCTTCTCGTATTGATTGCGAAAATAATCGGCAATCGCATCTTTCATTTTTAAACTGGCAAAGTGTGTATGATTGAAAAAATCAGAACGGACCAACGAATCAATTGCAAAAGTTTGATCCAACAACATCCAATTGTCCCATTCCATGGCCAAGCACTTCTTGTACAGGTCATCTACCTTACGAATAGCAAAAGATTCCAATGGAACCAAAACGCGCAACGCCAATCTTGAACAATAACAAACCCTTTGCATGGTTGTCATATCACACAACCCATGAACGATCCGTCTTGCTGGCTCTATTTCCTGAACACCCAATGTTGTCAACTCTTTCACCAATAATTCTTCTGTGTGTGGCAAACACTTCACAGAAATTCCAAACATCTCATTCATCATGCTCCTGCCTTTTTTGTGGGATACCCCTTGTCCAATAACAACTGTACTATTTTCTCTCTATGATCTCCTTGAATAACAATTTCTCCATCTTTGGCTGAACCACCAGTACCACATTTGGTCTTTAAAAACTTGGCCAATTCCTCTAAGGTCTCATCGCTTCCAACAAATCCTTTGACGACGCATGCGATCTTCCCTCCGCGGTGGTGCTTCTCTAACCAAACCCTCAGGTTCTGCTCTGCGTGGGCCAACTCAACATGTTCCTCTTCATGCTGCGGCATCGACCCCGTGCTGTACACCAAGCCACCGAGGTCAGACAGATTCATTTTTTTCCGTTGTTGTGCCATGACGTAAAGATAATGTATATCTTTGCAACACTTATCAAGAAAGACGGAGGGAAATGGCCCTATGAAGTCTTGGCAACCCCGATAATGCTGGGTGCCAATTCCTTCTCTTGGAAACAAGAGAAAGATGAGTAAGAGGTTTTACCCTCGTCCCATTGATAAGTTAAAATATTTATTATGGGATTATTCCAAGATATTGTAAAAAAGACATTAACCCTGGATGGAGCCATGGGAACCATGATTCAGCGGCATGTGCTCACGGAAGAAGATTTCAGAGGCCAACGTTTCAAAGACCATTCAGTTGCATTAAAAGGCAACAATGACTTGTTGTGCATCACCCGACCAGACATCATTGAAGATATTCATCTGCAATACTTTGAAGCAGGCGCTGACATTGTTGAAACCAATACGTTCAACGCGCAACAAATCTCGATGGAAGACTATGCGCTCACCGACTGCATAAAAGAGGTGAATACCGCAGCAGTTGCATGCGCCAGAAATGCAAGAGACAAATACTACCTCAAACATGGCACAAAAGATAAAAAGTACATTGCTGGTGCTGTAGGACCAACAAGTAAAACCACTTCACTATCTCCCGACGTGAACAATCCCGCCTTTCGTGCGGTAACCTACGATCAATTGCATGCCGCCTATTTTGAGCAAATAGAGACCCTTATTGATGCCGGAGTAGATGCCATTTTGATCGAAACCATTTTCGACACCCTCAACGCCAAAGCGGCCTTTCATGCTGCGTTGGATGTTCTAGATAAAAAAAAACTAACCCCCATTACACGAGAAAATCCCGAAGGCAACATTGCACTCATGGCCAGCGGCACCATCACTGATGCAGCTGGTAGAACACTATCAGGTCAAACTGCAGCCGCCTTTGCTATTTCTCTATCACATTTACCGTTGTTCAGTATTGGCTTCAACTGTGCTTTGGGTGCGGATCAACTATTGCCCCACGTCAAAGAATTGAAAAAACATACCTCAGCTTTTATTAGCGCATATCCCAATGCCGGACTACCCAATGCATTGGGACAGTATGACGAAACGCCCGAAATCATGGCAAAAAAGATCAATGCCTTTTTAGAAGACAATGGCGTTCAAATCATCGGCGGATGCTGTGGCACAACACCCGACCACATTTGCTCGATTCATCATTTGGTCGAAAATCAATATTCAAAGTCATGAATGCCAACGAAGTAAAACTCATTCTCTCTGGTCTTGAACCATTGATCATCAGACACGACTCAAATTTTGTGAATGTTGGAGAGCGAACCAATGTAACTGGATCTAAAGTATTCTTGCGTTGTATTCAAGAACAACGTTGGGATGATGCCTTGGCCATCGCAAGAGAACAAATTGAAAACGGTGCCCAAATCATTGACATCAACATGGATGAAGCGATGATTGATGGGGTGCAGGCCATGACCCACTTTCTTAACTTGATTGCTACAGAACCAGACATCTCACGCGTGCCCATCATGATTGACTCTTCTGATTGGAAGGTCATTGAAGCCGGTTTACAGTGCGTCCAAGGAAAGTGTGTGGTCAATTCCATTAGTTTAAAAGATGGAGAAGAATCTTTTCTTCAAAAGGCCAAGCAAATCAAAAAGTATGGTGCCGCTATTATCGTCATGGCTTTCGATGAAAATGGACAGGCCGATTCATTGGAACGCCGCATAGAAATTTGCTCAAGAGCATATTTGCTTTTGACAAAAAAAGCAAACTACGACGCGAAAGACATCATTTTTGACCCCAATATCTTCCCGATAGGAACAGGAATGGAAGAGCACCGAAAAAATGCTTTGGACTTCATTCAATCTACACTTTGGATCAAACAAAATCTTCCAGGAGCTTTGGTCTCTGGTGGGGTGAGCAATGTCTCTTTCTCCTTTCGTGGTAACAATACTGTGCGAGAAGCCATCCACAGCGTATTCCTTTATCACGCCATCAAAAATGGGATGGATATGGGAATAGTGAATCCCGCACAATTGGTCATTTATGACAACATCGAAAAAAATCTACTCGAACATGTAGAAGACCTCGTTTTGGACAGACGAGCAGATGCCACAGAGCGACTGCTCAAAATGGCAGAAGAAATCAAACCCACTGCTCAGAAAGAGTTACAGGTGATTGATCGATCAACCATTCCGCTCGAAGAGCGATTAGCTGATGCTTTGATCAAAGGGATTCCGACGCACATAGCAGAGGACATTAAAGAAGCCATTGAAACGTATCCTTCGCCTTTGGCCATTATTGAAGGACCATTAATGGCAGGGATGAACATCGTTGGTGAATACTTTGGAAGCGGAAAAATGTTCTTGCCCCAAGTGGTGAAGTCTGCCCGGGTTATGAAGCAAGCTGTGGCCATTTTGGAACCCCTATTATTGGAGCAAAAGAACAATGGAGAATCAACAGCAAAGAAAAAAATCCTATTGGCCACTGTAAAAGGCGATGTGCATGACATTGGGAAAAATATCGTTGGCGTTGTCCTGGCCTGCAATGGATACGATGTGATTGACATGGGTGTTATGGTACCCAATGAACAAATCATTGCGCGCGCAAAGGCGGAAAAAGTTGATGTCATTGGATTGAGTGGGCTAATCACTCCGTCATTGGAAATCATGACAGAAATGGCCAAACTATTGACCCAAGAAGGTCTCAGCATTCCGCTTTTGATTGGAGGGGCAACAACATCGCTTGTGCATACCGCAGTAAAGATTGACCCTCACTATAATGGACCAATTAAGTACGTTCGCGATGCAGGAACGGCTGCGCAAGACCTCAGTCATTTGCTTTCCGAACAAAAAGAACATTTTGTATTAGAAACCAAATCGGAATACCAGAGAGTTAGAGACAATTATACCAAGAGCTTAATTAAAAACCCCCTGCTCAGTATTGAGGAATCGCGCAAACATGCATTGCAAGTAACGCCAGCCATTTACATTCCAAATGCGTTGGGACAACAAACCATTGACGTTGAAATTTCATCAATTACACCATACATCGACTGGACACCTTTCTTTCAAACCTGGCAATTGGCAGGACCTTACCCTCAAATTTTGGAAGATGCCGTTGTTGGTATCGAAGCTAAAAAACTATTTGACGACGCCCAGTCATTGATTTCTAAAATAGCATTAAATAACAAAATAAAAATCAAGGCCACTTGGTCCCTTTTTCCCGTATTCAAAGAAGGTGATGACATTGTGCTGCTAGAAAAATCAAACATTAAATTTCATACTTTAAGACAACAGCAAGACAAAAAAGGAAAGAATCCCAATTTGGCATTGGCTGACTTTGTATCATCCCATGAAGCAAAGCAACCTGATTACATGGGTTGTTTTGCGGTAAATGCAGGAATTGGTGTTGAAGAGTGGTTGATAGAAATCAAATCAGAACAGAACGATTATTTAGAAATACTGATTAAGGCCGTTGCAGATCGATTTGCGGAGGCTACCACGGAATATTTACACGAACAAATCAGAAAAAAACACTGGGGATATGCAAGTGAGGAGGACTTTTCCAATGCTGAATTGATCAAGGAAAAATACCAAGGAATACGACCTGCACCAGGCTATCCGGCCTGCCCCGATCACTTAGAGAAAAAAACCATTTGGCAAATATTACAACCTAACAAAGAGATTGGACTACAACTAACAGACAGTTTAGCAATGTATCCAACCGCAGCGGTGAGTGGATACTTCTTCGCCCATCCTGAAAGCCAATATTTTGGTATTACGCAATTGGGAAAAGACCAAGTGCAGGATTATGCAAAACGAAAAGGCATTGCCTTTGAAGAGGCTGAACGCTGGTTGGGACATTTGATGGTGAGTTAATTGAATTGATAGTAAATTGAAAATATATAAAACAGAAACTATTACGATGAACTTTTTAATTATCGCAGAGCGCGCCAAGAATACGCAAAGTCCGCAAAGAAAGAAGGATCTATTGGGCAATACTCCTACATAAAAATTACTTAGCTTAATGCAAACAAGAGCAATAACATATCAATTTCCACCAAGTCTCTGCGCCCTTTGCGTATTCTTAGCGCACTCAGCGTTACAAGAACTGGAATTAAAGATATCAAAGGAATTAAGATTGTTGAAGACAACCAATCTTCATCACGACCTACTTTGAATAGACAAACAAACGAACTAACATAAAGAGTAAGTAGACAATGAAAGTTACAGAACACATAGCCAAAGCAAAGGACACTCTTTTCAGCTTTGAAATTCTACCCCCGTTGAAAGGGAATACCATAGACAGCATCTGCGAGACGATGGATGTTTTGATGGACTTTAATCCGGCCTTTGTGGATGTCACCTACCACAGAGAGGAATTTGTTTACCAAGATCAAGGGGATGGATTGCTCAGAAAGAAAATCACACGCAAGCGACCCGGAACCGTGGGCATTTGCGCTGCATTGGGCGCCAAATACAAAATCGATACCATCCCCCACATCATTTGCGGAGGATTTACTGCAGAAGAGACAGAGGATGCTTTGATTGATTTGCAATTCTTGGGTATTGACAACGTGTTGGCCTTGCGCGGTGATCCTATCAAAAGTCAACCTGATTTCAGAGCTGAACCCGGCGGGCATGGATATGCTTCAGAATTGGTGAAACAGATTGATAAAATGAATCACGGCATTTACCTTGATCCAGAGCTAAAGAACACCGAAAAAACCAATTTCTGCATTGGCGTAGCTGGGTATCCAGAAAAGCATTTTGAAGCACCCAATCTCAACACCGACTTATTGTATTTGAAACAAAAAGTTGATGCGGGAGCCGATTACATCGTTACCCAAATGTTCTTTGACAATCAAGCTTTTTTTGATTTCAAAGACAAGTGTATACAAGCGGGAATCAACGTGCCCATCATCCCAGGAATTAAGCCATTGGTCAACAAAAAACAATTGGTGGGCATTCCCAAACACTTCTTCATCAATCTGCCCGACGCATTGGTTGATGCGGTGATGAAAGCCAAAGATGACAAAGAAGTGAAGAATATTGGGATAGAATGGTGTATTGAGCAATGCAAGGCGCTCAAGGCAGCCAAGGTTCCCGTTCTTCACTTTTATACCATGGGGAAATCGGCAGATACAGCTCGCATCGCAAAAGAAGTTTGGTAGAATGATTTGTTTAATCCGCTTCCGTGTAAAATTGCTTCATGGAAAGCTGGAAAACTTATACGGAGGAAGAAAAAGACCGCATCATTCAGATGGCTTGGGAAGACCGAACCTCTTTTGAATCTATCACATTCCAGTTTGGTTTATCAGAAGCGCAGGTCATTGACTTCATGCGAAGCCATTCGCTGAAATCAAGCTTTAAAATGTGGCGAAAAAGAATGAACGGACGCGTTACTAAACACCATCAAAAAATGGGGGTAGGCTCACCTGATCGTTTCAAATGCAACAGACAGCGCAGCATTGCGAACAATAAAATTTCAAAACGATAAAGCGTCAAAGTCGTAATCGGGTTCTAATCCGTTCTGGAATAAATACAATTGGGTTCATTGAACCCTCACCTAACCAATTCGGCATTTTGTACAATACGACAACGTAAGTACCCAACATCATCAAAAGGGTAATGACGATTTCCAAGAAGTTGGACTCGCCACCAAAACACCCCCATTTGACCAACAGGGTATCCAACAAAACGATGATGCCCAATCGCCATCCGTTCCATGTGATGGACAACACTTGACCAAAACTTCCTTCAATCATTTGTTGCCCCTTCCAAGCGCCCATTACAAAATGAATGGCTGTTGACAGAGCGATTCCCATAGCAATCCATTGCATCCCCCACAAGGCACCTACCCAACAGGCAACGAACATCATCATGACATAAATGAACTTGATCCAACTCGCCGAAAACGTTGCATCCACGGCGCGCAATAGGGCATCACTGACGCGGTTCAATGTTCTAAAAATCACAGCGAAAAAAAGAAATTGCAAAATAACACCCGAACCCTGGTATTGATTTCCAAGATAAAACGTCATCAACCATTCAGCATGCAAAATCACCCAAACCGCTGTGGGAATAATCGCAATGGCCAAAACATTGGTTGTCAATAAAACCAACTTTTGTAAACGCTCCTTTTCATCTTGCATCTTGGACATTCCACTAAAAAGTACATTATCGCTCAACTTGGCCATGATGGTGATGGGCAAAGAAACCACGTAAGCACTGCGTTCATACCATCCCGCATAAGTCAATTGACCTGAAGGAAGAAACAAAGGGACCAGACTCACATCTACTTTGGTGGCCGCGTAATTCAATGAGTTGAACAGCGTGCTTCCCGTTCCATAACGGAGCAATTCCCGAATACCTTGACGTGTATCTTTCCAACCCACCTGAATGGGCTCCAATAGCCAATAACCCAAAGTCATGATCATGTTCTGGGCAAAGAGAGCCCATACATACGCCCACACACCAAAACCCAGATATGCCAGCGTCAAACCTACTACCAAGTTTCCTAACACCACACTCCACATGCTCGCCTTGAAGAAAGATCGAAAAGAGAGGTGTTTCATCATGAAGCTTCGCGGAACAACCCCAAAAGCAGAAATGATGAACGCGGTTGAAACCACTTGTGTAATGAGAACCAAATTTGGCATTTGATACAACCGACCAATGGAAGGTGCCAAGAAAATGAATAACAAAGTAAAAGACGCACCTAATGCTACAGCCGTCCAAAAAGCACCATTCACATGACCCTGACTTACTACTTTGCGTTGTATCAATGCCGGTCCAATGCCCACTTGGGAAAAAATCTCAGCAAAACCCATTAAACTCAGAACAATTCCCATCATGGCAAAATCAGATGGGGAAATCCATCGCGCCATGATGGCAGTGTAAACCAATTGAATCAACACCTGCAACACCACCGTCAAGGTATTCCACGAAAGCCCCGAAATAATTGCCTTGCGTTCCGACATGATGCTAAATTATCATTCCTTTACCAATCGATACGGATAATATTGCTGTCCTTTCAACAATAAAATGGTGTAAACTCCGGGCGACAAGGAGGACACATCATAGCTCATCTTTGACCCACAAAATCTTCCTTTATCCAATCTTTTTCCTGTATCATCGAACAGTTCATACCGCCACAAGCCATGAATCGATGGCGTCATCTGAATGGTGATGACATTGGATGCTGGATTGGGATAGACGACAATCTCTTCCAAGGCCTGTTTCATCTCTCCTGTATCTGTTATCCAAGATTGTATGGACCAGCCCAAGTGCAAAGCCGCAGAAACAACCACTGGCCCATTGTACATTTCACTTGAAAAAATAAATTCACCATTCCCCTTTGAAGCGACCGCCTCCACTTGGTGCAAACCCAATCCCAAAATGATTTTTCTTTTATTGCCATTGAAAAATTCTCCATTGGAATAGTCAAACAGAAGAAAGGCAAACGGCATCAACACATTGTTATAGCCGCAAAGCAATACCCTTTGCATACCATCATCCCAAGCAGCACCCGTGATGAGACCTTGTGCATCAAACTCTTCTCGCTTAGTAGCCACATGAACTCCGCTTTGGAGCGGCAGCGCATATCTCTTGGTATGCAGTGAACTCCAGCATTTGGAAAAGATGAATATGCTGTCGGGAGTTAGTAAAAATGCCTCAGCATCAAAGTCGTTGTTGTTCAAATTGGGCGTCCAATCGGTCTGATCTTCGTAGGAAAAAGCAATGGTATCCACCAATGACAAATCACCCGAAGCAAAATCATTGTATGGAATAACAAAAAACTTTAAGTCCGTTCTGTTGCCCATGTTGTTGCCGATGTCCCCGATAACGACAAAATTTTCATTGCACTGTACCTCTTCCCAATCCGTATTGGACAAAGCCGACCAATCGATGGTATCCAAGATTTCACCGGTCAAAGTATCAATGGCATAAAAGTGACCATCGGTATCATCGTTGTGTGTCCAAAGTTGATTCTCCCAAAAGAACAACCCTGAAGTTTCACTCACAATTGCATTCAAGGGAATTGAAATATCAGGTTGAGAGATGGTTGTAGCATACATGCAAGAACCATCGTTGACCACAGCGAGCGGATCAAAATTATTGGCCTGCATGTCCGTGCAACCCGATTGTCCCCAAAAGGTGAAAGGGACAATCAGAAAGAACAAAGAGAACCAGCTATGAAATCTTTGACCAATTGGACTGTAGCGTATTGTTCTCATCTAATTGTTTTTTAATACAAACATTGTCTGGTTGACCAAAACTTGGATCGGCCTCTACCAATTCCATGGCTGACTCACGGGCGGCCAACAAAATAGACTGATCCTTTACGATGTCGGCTATTTTAAGCTGCAATACACCACTCTGTTGCGTTCCCGAAATATCACCAGGACCTCTCAATTGTAAATCTACTTCAGCAATTTCAAAACCATCGTTGGTTCGGCACATGGTCTCCATGCGCAATTTTGACTCTTGGGACAACTTGTCGCCAGTAACCAAAATACAATAGCTTTGGTCCGCACCTCGTCCTACTCTACCTCGCAACTGGTGCAATTGGGACAATCCAAATCGCTCAGCACTTTCAATGACCATCACACTCGCATTGGGAACATTCACCCCCACTTCAATCACCGTTGTGGCAACCATGATGTGGGTATTGCCCTTTAAAAATAAGTTCATTTCAAAATCACGATCTTCGGCTTTTGCTCTGCCGTGCACGATGCTGATTTGGTATTGAGGCCGAGGAAATCTACGCACTACACTCTCATATCCCTCCATCAGATTTTTGAAATCCAAGGCCTCACTTTCATCAATCAAAGGATACACAATATAAATCTGCCTCCCTTTTTTGATTTCCTTCTCCAAAAAACCATCAATCTCCAGGCGCCTTGCATCCGTTCTCCATACTGTTTGAATCGGCTTTCTGCCAGGAGGCAATTCATCAATCACACTGACATCCAAATCTCCATAGACCGTCATGGCCAATGTTCTGGGAATGGGCGTTGCTGTCATGACCAAAATATGAGGAGGAATCTTGGCTTTTTCCCATAGCCTTGCTCGTTGCGCTACACCAAATCGATGTTGTTCATCAATAATAACCAATCCCAAGTTGTTAAATTGTACAACAGGCTCTATCAATGCATGCGTGCCTACCAACATGGAAATAGTACCATCTAGTAATCCTGCGTGAATTCTCCTTCTCTCAGCGGCTCGGGTGGAACCCGTCAGCAATTCCACTTTTATATTCAACGGAGCCAAAAGCTCACACATGGCTTTGTAATGCTGCAATGTCAATATTTCAGTTGGCGCCATCAAGCAAGACTGGAATCCGTTATCCACGGCCAACAACATACTCAAAATGGCGACAATGGTTTTTCCGCTACCCACATCGCCCTGAATCAAGCGATTCATGTGAAATCCTTTGCCTACATCTTGTCTGATTTCTTTCAGCACCCGCTTCTGTGCACCGGTTAATTCAAAAGGCAAGTGCTCATCATAGAAGGTATGGAAATAATGCCCCACTTTTTCAAATACCACCCCGCGCTCATCTTTGGTCAATGCCAACTTTTGAGCAGCCACTTTAATCTGTAAATAAAACAATTCCTCAAACTTCAACCTTCTCACCGCCAATTCTAAAGTTTTTGCATCCGTCGGAAAATGCAACTCTCTGATGGCTTTATCTCTGTCCAACAATTTGTATTTGGTTAAAATGGAATTGGGAAGATTCTCAGGAATCATGTTGATGGGCATCTCTGCAATCATCTGACGCGTTAGCTGCGCAATGCCATTGCTATTCAATCCCTTCTTTGCTGCCTTCTCTGTTGAGCGGTAAACAGGCTTCATGCTACTCCCCGACATCATCCTTGACTTCTCCACCCATTCCATTTCAGGGTGAGCAATATTGTACTTTCCAGAGAATAATGTCGGTTTACCATAGACCAAATAATGCTGCCCCATCTGCAAACCCTTGACGATGTATTGCGCACCCTTGAACCACACCAATTCGATATCACCACTGGCATCCCTAAAACGAGCCGCCAATCGCTTTGCACGGCCTATTCCAAGCTCCTGCCATGACACACATTCCAATAACAACTGAACAGGTTCATGTTCAGACTTGATTTGAGAAACCGAGGTGATTTGCGATTTATCAACGTAACGAAAAGGATAATGAAACAACAAATCACGCCATGTATAGACCCCCAATTCTTCATTGAGCACCTTAGCCCGTGCAGGACCTACACCTTTTAAATACGTAATCTCTTGATGAAGCACTTAACGAAGTTAGAACATCCCCGATTATATTTGTCCTAAACTGCCTGAAATTCTCAACCTTCATCGGTTAATCACATTACAATGAAAGCTGTCATTCAAAGATGCTCCGAAGCATCTGTCACCATTGATCAAGAAAAAGTAGCCGAAATCAAACAAGGATTGGTTATACTTTTGGGAGTTGGCAAAGAAGACAACGAAGAAGACATTGACTATTTGGTCAAAAAGACAATTGGCTTAAGGATTTTCTCAGATGAAAATGGAAAAATGAATTTGAGTATTCAAGATGTCGGTGGAGACGTCATCATCGTAAGTCAATTCACATTGTTTGCAGAAACCAAGAAAGGAAACCGACCCAGTTTCATGGATAGTGCGCAACCTGACATGGCCATTCCGTTGTACCAGACTTTTATTAAACATTTCAAAGAAAACTTTAATGGCAACGTGCAGACTGGTCAATTTGGCGCTGACATGAAAGTATCATTGATCAATGATGGACCAGTTACCATCATCATGGACTCCAAACAAAAATGAGTTAAACCTCCCAAGGTTTACCTGTTCTGAAAACAGTTCCCTTAAAAAACGCCACAGGTTCATTGTTTTGATTGCGAACAACCACTTCATACAACCCAGTCTTGGAAGTCAAATTTTTTTCAATAACCTCAGTGATCAAAACATCACCCTCAACAACCTTTTTGACATGACTGATGCTGGTCTCGATGCTTACTGCTTGAATTCCGTGACCATTGGAAGCAAAGGCCAAAGCGCTGTCCGCTAAAGAATAGGTTATACCGCCATGGGCAATGGAAAAACCATTCAGCATACTTTTCGTTACAAGCATTTGCAATACAGAGACACCAGGACCATCTTCCAAACGCTCAATCCCGAGCAATTGAGAGAATGGATCATTGTTGTACATTAAGTCAACAATCAAGCTAGCCTTTGATTTAGAAGATGGATTCATCAAACTGCAAGTTATACATTTTACGGTATTGACCATTCAAGGCCATCAATTCATCATGGCGTCCCATCTCTGCAATCTTTCCTTTGTCCAACAAAACAATTTTATCTGCCTTTTGGATGGTTGATAATCGATGCGCCACAACAAATGAAGTTCTTCCCTGCGTTATCAAATCGGTGGCGTGCTGGATCAATCTTTCTGAATCACTGTCCACACTGCTGGTGGCTTCATCCAGTATTAAAATGGAAGGGTTGGTGAGGTATGCCCTGACAAATGCCAATAATTGACGTTGACCCGCACTCAAAACCAATCCTCTTTCTCGAACATCAAAATCATATCCTCCAGGCAGCTGAGAAATAAATTCATGTATGCCTACCTTTTGACAGGCGGCAACTACCTGATCCTTGCTAACAGAATCATCACCCAAGGTGAGATTGTTGTAGATGCTGTCACTGAACAAGAAAACATCTTGTGGAACTACCGCGATCTTATGACGCAAAAAATCCAAAGAAAAGGAATCAATGGATCGCCCATCGAGCAAAATACTTCCTGCTTTTCGCTCGTAAATTCTATTCAGCAATTGAACAATGGTGGATTTTCCGCTACCTGTATGACCAACCAAAGCAATCATTTGACCTGCCGCTACTTCAAGATTAAACTGACTAATAATCTCTTGTTCTTCGTTGTATGAAAAGTCAACATTCACAAAAGCAACATCACCCTTTAAATGAGGAGTAGGATCGGTCAAATCTGTTTGAGACTCATCTCGGTCTAACATCTGAAAAACGCGATCTGCATTGATCATCCCCATTTGCAATACATTGAAGTTGTCTGCCATTTGCCGAATTGGGCGATACATCATGGTTATGAATGTAGAAAACTGCAGCAATACACCTGGAGAAGATGTTGCATCAAAAGTCCCTCGCAATGCCCAGCCCAACATCAAACTAACCGACAAAGCCGATAAGATTTCTACCACGGGGAAGAAAACGGAATAGGCCCAAACCCCTCTGATATGTGCGTCTCTGTGCGTCTCGTTGATGTGGTCAAACTTTTTCTCTTCGCGTTTCTCTTGACCAAACATTTGAACGATGTTCATACCTGTGACGTGCTCTTGAATAAAGACGTTGATGCGGGCCACCTCATTCCGAACATCATTGAAAGACTTTTTCACCGACTCTTGAAAAATCCTTGTTGCATACAATAAAATGGGAATAGGAATAATCACCACCAAAGTCATCTTCCAATCCACCCAAAGCATGGCCCCGATAATCACCACCAACTTGAGAACGTCCCTAAAAATATCCAGCAAACCCACACTAAAAACCTCCGCGATGCCATCGACATCACTGATGTGACGGGTGACCATTTGACCCACCGGTGTTTTATCAAAAAAGGACAAGCGAAATCCTAAACTGTGCTTGAACAATTCTGAGCGCAGATCAAGTGTGATACTCTGCGCCATTTTATTGGCTTGATAAGTTTGATAATACTGAATCAAACTTTCTAAAATCAAAACTGCGACAAAAGAAATAGACCCCCAGAGAACTGCATTGGAGTTCCCTGATGCCAAATCCTCGTCAATCAATGACCGCATTTGGTTTGGCCGAATGATGGACATACCCGCCAAAACCAACACCCAAAAAAAAGTGAAATAAAATTGAAAACGATACGGAGAACTCCGTTGGTATAAACGCCAAAATATTTTCTTATCAAAAGCTTTCCCTGCACTATTGGACATATTCACCTTCTTTTATGTATGGATAACTTACTTGTGTAAGGTACAAACCACACGCATAAACACTATCACCTGCGGCACCACGTTCTTGTAAATCTATGATCTCTTGCATCTGTGACACATTCAACTTTCCTCTACCCACTTCTATCAAGGTTCCGACAACTGCCCTAACCATGTTTCTTAAAAATCGATCCGCTACTATGTGAAACACCCACTGCCCTTTTTCGTTCACGCTCCACTCCGCCTTTCGTACATCACAAATATTGGTCTTTTGTCCGCCACCAGCTTTGCAAAAACTTGAGAAGTCACCCTTGCGGACCAATAATCGTGCAGCTTGATTCATCCTATCCATATCCAATGGGTAAGGATAAAACATCGAACGTTGATGCAAAAAGGGGTCTTTTTTAAAATGCAAAAAATAATGATAACCGCGTTCTGTGGCATCAAAGCGTGAATGGCATTTGTCACCTACTTGAAACAACCTATGGATCGCAATTGATTTGGGTAGCACTTGGTTGACTCTAAATACAACTTCCGAAAGATCTTCAATGGCCTTCATGGCATTAAAATGGGCATAAAACTCAGTGGCATGAACACCGGTATCTGTGCGTCCACACCCCGTGGTGATGACCTTTTCTTGTCTCAATATTTTGCACAAAGCGGCCTCAAGGACTTCTTGCACTGACAGTGCATTGGGTTGACGTTGCCAACCATGGAAATGCGAACCATCATATGACAGTTGGATAAAATAACGTGGCCAGAGTGCATCTTCCATATAAAAATGAAAGGCGCAAATATCTTGCGCCTTTTCATAGTATTGAAGAAAGAATTAAATAAATATTTTGCGCTCCGTCTTTTTACCATCGCGGGTGATGCGGACAACATAGCATCCAGAAGTCAAATCAGGCATTGGAACGATAGATTCTGAACATTGATTCATGTTTACAACAACTTTTCCTTGTATATCAAACACTTCCAAATGATAAGATTTAATGTGGTTCCCAATTACCAATGCGCTTTGAGTAGGATCCCAATGGATGGCAATTGCATCACTTTGATTGGCAATGCCCGTATTGGGCATCAAAGGCGACTCAAGCGTAGCGCTATACACTTTGTCACCAGAGTTCATACCATTGCCATTGGCGGCCAGTCCAGTTGCGTAAAAAGTAATGGTGCCAAAATCCTCTGAGGGAGCAGTCCAAGTGAAGTTGAAAGTGTGCTCGTCTTGAGAAGCGCCGCCGTTCAGGTTGTGGGTTACATATTGACGTGGACTGCCCTGCACTGTAAAATTCTCGGTATGGTTGTCCGATCCAGCTGTAAATGTTCCAACAGAATTGCCATTGGCATCCAAAGCAACGACGCTGAAACCAAATAAACCATCACCTGTTTGGCCTACAGTAACTGACATATTGTAGGTCTGACCCAATTGGTGTTGACCAAAAATCATGTCTGAAGATTCTACAAAAACAAAACCGCCACCCGCATTCAATGCAGTTCCGGCGTGGCATTGCACACAAGTGCCTTCACCAGGAGCTCCAGTCTTTCCCGCCTTTCCATCTTCACTCAATACACCGCAAATAAAAAAACTTGCGCTCAATAGGGTCAATCCCAAAATCCATTTTGACTTCATAATAATAATTTGATGTAAACAATGTTACAAAAAAAAGGGATTCACATGAATCCCTTTAACAAATTGACCTACTGAATTATGCCCAACTGGCAATGCGTTCACCAGCAAATTCGCCAGCTTCCAATTGCGCTCTCACTTTGGTGAAACACTCAATGGTGTAACGCACATCTTCCAATGTATGAACGGTTGTAGGAATCAAACGCAACATGATGACGTCCTTAGGCACCACTGGATAAACTACTATCGAACAGAAAATACCATGTTTCTCCCGCAATGTTAAAGTAACATTGGTGGCCTCACCCAAACTTCCTTTGAGGAAAACAGGCGTCACCACTGAATTGGTTTTTCCGATATCAAAACCGGCTTCTGTCAAACCGCTTTGCAAAGCGCGAGCGATTTTCCAAAGGTTCTCTTGCAATTCAGGTTTTGTTCTGATCATCTCCAAACGCTTCAATGCTCCAATCACGATGGGCATTGGCAATGACTTAGCAAAAGTTTGAGAACGCATATTGTAACGCAAATACTCAATAACGTGCTGATCGCTGGCGACAAACGCACCAACCGTAGCCATTGCCTTAGCAAAAGTTCCAAAGTAAACATCAATTTCAGCTTGCACTCCTTGCGCATCGCCCGCTCCGCGTCCCATGTTTCCAATAGAACCAAAACCATGGGCATCATCCACAAACAAACGGAAACCGTATTCTTTTTTGAAAGCGACAATCTCCTTCAACATTCCCTGATCACCGGCCATTCCAAAAACACCCTCAGTCATGACCATGATGCCACCACCTGTCTTTTCCGTCAACTTCTTGGCCATCTTGAGCATTTTCTCAAAGCTCTCCATGTCGTTGTGTTGAAATACAAAACGCTTTCCTTGGTGCAAACGCACACCATCAATCATACATGCATGACACTCGCTGTCATACACAACAACGTCATTTCTGCTCACCAAAGCCTCAATGGCTGACATGCAACCTTGGTAACCGTAGTTCAAAAGGAATGCATCGTCTTTCTGCATGAAAGAAGCCAACTCGTGTTCCAATTGCTCATGGTATTTGGTTTGACCGCTCATCATGCGGGCTCCCATTGGATA
>CANEVR010000042.1 GCA_947442505.1 Flavobacteriales bacterium
TCTTCGACTTCCAATTCAAGATCGAATAATTTATGTCGAATGGTTTGCTCTTCCTTGAAGGAAACCAACGGCTGATTTAAGAGTACCAAAATATCCCAATCAGACTCTGCAGAATCAGTCCCTCTGGCTCTTGAGCCGAACAAAATTACTTTGGCATCTTGAGCCACTTGGCATACTGCTTCTTTAATTTTTTGCTTGACGGTCTCTTTGTCCATAGTGTAAAGATAAAGATTTCTTTCAACCTAGACGAATGCAATAAAAATCAGATAAAAGAATCAGCATGACTCATCATACAGAAATCATCTGCAACAATGAGTAATAGAGAATGGTAAGATGGTTGGGCAGTCACGACAGCAACCATACTGAAAATCAAAATGAAGATTTAGACCAATCGATTTTGTTACATGTTTCGACAATGTGATCTGCATTTGCGATTGCTCGTTCAGCCTTTGTATCTCGAAAAGTAGGAGTAGCATTCATCAACTCTTGCAACTCCAATTCCAAGTTCTTACGAACATTTTCATTTACTTTCTTCATGGTAACAAATTTACTTTTTTCTACAATAAAAACCCACTTAAAAAACATTTAAGTCGCGTTTCAATTTAGAAGACAAATTAGTGCGATATGCTCTCCCCTCCTACTCGAGCAGCGCGAGAGAAAGGAGGGGTGTCCTGACAGCGCTTGCGCTCGTCTGGACGGGGTGGTCTGTTCCCGCGGATCATCTGCGAACGATTCTCCTCCGCGTCCTTTGCGCGTTCTCTGGGTTCTCTGCGTTAAAGAAAAAAATCTTTTACCGCTTTGATTTCAGATTTTTATTGAGTTTTTTTTAACGCAAAGTCCGCTGAGAAAGCGCAGAGTGCGCAAAGTTTATTTGTATTCTAAACCAATTGATATCCTCCAATGATCCAAGGAAACTATCTTAAATAACTACCAATCTAAAATAGAAAAACGCCCTGTCATATTCGTCTCTTAACCAACATTTGCGCTGTCTGATTAGGAATGAACGCCAAATACAAAACTCCAGGTTTGCCTGGGGTAAATTGCTATTTTCAAGATTCAAAGCACTTGTCTAAATGAAAACATCAAAATAGAATCCAAGGATTAAAAAGCCCTGATTGCTCTAACATCATTTAATTCATATTTATTACTAGAACTAACATTTCCATAATTAAAACTGAATCTCCAAGCATTACCTGAATTATCATCAGAACTTGACCAATATCTTGGGTACATGGAAGTATCTCCACTGTTTAATGGGAAAATGGTTGCGCCAGGAATAATGCTTAAACTCTTGTTTACTATAAATTTCGAATTATACAAAAGATTCAATTCGTCTATTGCAGGTAAATACCAATCATCATGTGACCCGTAGGTGTAGTTATAACATAGCTCTGCTGCACTTCCTGTTTCAACACCTGCATCAATCATAGCACTGGTATTAGCCATACCATCGAATGGACTTTCACAATTAATAACATCAATACTTGAAGCTGACCAAGCTGCATTAGAACTAAGGTCATTGACTGCCACTATCAATCCATGCTCCTCTCCCAAATGATCCCGGTATACATGAAAAACAACTCCACCTCCATAAATCTCCCCTACCCAATGCGTAAATCCACCAGCACCAGCCGGACCCTGCGCCCCAGTAGCACCCACTGCCCCATCAGCCCCCGCTGGACCCTGCGGCCCCGCTGGCCCATTGGCGGCATACATCGCAAAAGGAACAGACATGAGTTGTTGGGTTCCCAAGTCCACATAACCGTTGCCGAGATCCACTTCTACCTGCAAGAACTTGGTGGTGTTGGCCCAGTTGATGGCGACAAAGGTGTTTTGTACTGCTGTACCCTGTCCCATTACTGTTGCCATCAATCCTTGCGCATTGGTGGTAAGGGCATGGGTTTCTTGGTATTCCACTGCGCCGTCTGCTGTAGTTTGGTGTAAGGTGAAACGCGTTGTTACGGCTGTATTGGCTGCCAATTGTCCGTTGGCATTTCTTACAACCGCTTGATAAGGAATTCCCGGAGGAACGAGATTGGCACTGGTGTTTCCACCGCCACCATTCACAGGCGTACTGGTGTATAAGGCGGTGATTTCTTCTTGGGTCAGGGCGCGATTGTAAATGGCGATGTCGTCTAGTTTTCCATCGACACGATCATAAAAAGCACCCGAAAATGAGCCTATTTTTAAGTCATAATTTGATAAACTCAGTGGTTGTGTTGTCAACATAGAATCGACTAAATCACCATCGATATAAAATTTACAATAGGAATTTGAAACATTATCAAACTGATAAGAAACCGCGATGTTACTCCAAGAGTTCAATGGAGGAAGATTGTTAGTCAAAAAAGCATTATTGCCATTGGTATAATAAAAATAAAGTTGACTTGAATTATTTGCAAAAACGAAATGATGTTGGTTCGCACCATCTGATTTATTAACAAAATGGTTGTATCCTGCTTCTCCTTGGGCTCCATAACTATTCAAATTAACCCAAAGAGAAATAGTAATACTTTGTATGTTATCTAATGAATTAGAGTGCGATACGTTGATTTCATTGACAATATCTCTTTGAAAGAGATACGCAGATGAAGTTGCAGAAGCTCTATCCTCGCACAACAGAGCATTATTGTTAACCCCATCATTCCCATTCCCACTCTCGTCATTGGCGTTGCCGTTGAAGGGCCACCAACCGACTAGGCCGTTGGAGGGAAGATAAGATGGAAGGCTTTGCGCTACTGCGCTATTGGAAAACAACAGGACAGAGAGTCCTAAAAAGAGGAATGCTTTTTTCATGTGTTTTGGTTGTCCTCAAATATAATCTACTTTTCTTCAATGTTATAGATATACATTATGATATTATAGGATGGCCACTAAGACTAAAAGTTCTCTTGCGCAATTTGCGCGTCCTTTGGGCCCTCTGCGTTAAAATACATTTCTCGCAGAGGTCTCAGAGAATGCGCAAAGTTCACAGAGATTTCGAAAAAGCGGCATAATCCATCACCACATCCCTTCATCCCTTCATCCCTTCATCCCTTCATCCCTTCATCCCTTCATCTCCTCATCACCTCATCCCCTTAACTTCTCATTCCCCTTATGCCTTTCCGAATCTCGCGTTGTCTTTTTTGACAAATTCTTCTCCAAAGCTTCGGTGAGATTGATGCCGGTTTGATTGGCCAAACAAATCAAGACAAACAACACATCCGCCATTTCATCTCCCAAGTCTTTGGCCTTGTCGCTTTCCTTCTCGCTCTGCTCGCCATAGCGTCTGGCAATGATGCGCGCCACCTCACCGACTTCCTCAGTGAGCATAGCCATGTTGGTCAACTCATTGAAATACCGAACGCCATGTTCCTTGATCCAGGCATCCACCACCTGCTGCGCTTGCTCGATCGTCATTATTTGCTCAAATACAAATTACGCTCTGAATAAATCTGCCTGAAAAATGGATCGCGCAAATCCTTGATGAATCGAATGCCCTCGCCTGTAGATTTCATTTCGGGTCCCAACTCCTTGGTGACTTCAGGAAACTTCTCATAACTGAAAACCGGAATCTTAATGGCATAGCCGCTGCGCTTGGGTTGGAAATTGAAATCCTTCACCTTCTTCGCACCCAACATCACCTTGGTGGCATAATTCACATAAGGCTCATCATACGCCTTGGCAATGAAAGGCACCGTGCGAGACGCACGCGGATTGGCCTCGATGATGTAAACAATATCATCCTTGATGGCAAACTGTATATTGATCAATCCTACAGTGCCCAAAGCTTTTGCAATTTTCTTGGTGTGCTCTTCAATCTGCGTCATCACAAAATCACCCAAGTTGTAAGGTGGCAATACGGCATACGAATCTCCAGAGTGAATACCCGCCGGCTCGATGTGTTGCATGATGCCAATGATGTAGACATCCTCGCCATCACAAATGGCATCTGCTTCCGCCTCTGTTGCTCCTTCTAAGAAGTGATCCAACAAGATTTGATTGTCGGGCATGTCACGCAAAATATTCACCACATGCTGCTCCAACTCTTGCTCGTTGATCACGATCTTCATCTTCTGTCCACCCAATACATAGGAAGGACGAACCAACAACGGGAAGCCCAAATCACGACTCAACTCAATGGCCTGCTCTGCGTTTTCAACTACACCAAATTTGGGGTATGGGATATTCTGCTCTTTCAACAAATTGGAGAAGCGACCTCTGTCCTCAGCCAAATCCAAGGAATCAAATGAGGTTCCGATGATCTTGATGCCATAGCGGTGCAATTTGGCCGCCAACTTCAATGCGGTTTGTCCTCCCAACTGCACAATCACCCCTTCGGGTTTTTCATGGCGAATGATGTCGTAAATGTGCTCCCAAAATACTGGTTCAAAATACAACTTGTCCGCAGTATCAAAATCGGTAGAAACGGTCTCAGGGTTGCAATTGATCATGATGGTTTCATAGCCACATTCTTTGGCCGCCAATACCCCATGCACACAACTGTAATCAAACTCAATCCCTTGTCCAATGCGGTTGGGACCACTTCCTAAAACCACAATCTTCTTTTTATCGCTCACCACACTCTCATTCTCCATTTCAAATGTGGAGTAATAATAAGGTGTCTGCGCTTCGAATTCTGCGGCACAAGTATCGACCAATTTGTAAACCCTTTGAATGCCCAATTCATCACGCTTGGTGTAGACTTCACTTTCCAAACACTTGAGCAAATGCGCCACTTGACGATCCGCATATCCCTTCTGCTTGACTTCAAACAACAAGTCCGAAGGAATGCTTTGCAAGCTGTGTTTCTCCACTTTTCGCTCCAATTGAATCAACTCCTCAATTTGTTTTAAAAACCAAATATCAATTCTGGTTTTTTCGAAAATGGTTTTGAAAGGAATGCCCAATTTGATGGCATCATAAATGTGAAATATTCTGTTCCAACTGGGATGCTCCAGTGAATGTAAAATCTGATCCTGGTCTCTCAACTCCTTGCCATCTGCACCCAATCCGTTTCGGTTGATCTCCAAAGATTGACAAGCTTTCTGAAGCGCTTCTTGGAAGCTTCTGCCAATCCCCATCACCTCTCCTACTGACTTCATCTGCAATCCCAACTCGCGGTTGCTGCCGGGGAATTTATCGAAATTCCATCTTGGAATTTTCACGATGACATAGTCCAAAGTTGGTTCAAAGAATGCCGAGGTTGACTTGGTAATTTGGTTCTTCAATTCATCCAAGTGATAGCCAATGGCCAGCTTGGAAGCGATCTTAGCGATGGGATATCCTGTTGCCTTAGAAGCCAACGCCGAGGAACGGGAAACACGTGGATTGATTTCGATGGCGATGATGTTCTCTTGATCATCTGGACTCACCGCGAATTGAACGTTGCAACCGCCGGCGAAATTCCCAATGGCCCGCATCATCATGATGGCCATGTCACGCATCTTCTGGTAGGTTGTATCGCTGAGGGTCATGGCGGGAGCAACCGTAATGCTGTCTCCGGTATGAATCCCGATGGGATCAAAATTCTCTATGCTGCAAATGATGGTGACATTGTCATTGGCATCGCGCAGCAATTCCAATTCAAACTCTTTCCACCCCATCAATGCCTTGTCAATCATCACCTCATGAATGGGTGACAAATGCAATCCGCGCTGCAACAACTTGTCGTAGTCGGCTTGGTTGTGCACCAAAGCGGCGCCTGATCCACCCAGAGTGTAGGAAGGACGAATACACAAAGGGAAACCAAATTCCTGCGCGATTTCTTTACCTTCCAAAAACGATTTGGCCGTAGCCTGAGGCGCCATCGGCACCCCAATTTCATTCATTAAATTTCTAAAAGCTTCGCGATTCTCAGTGATCTCGATGGCTTGGGTATCCACCCCAATCATGCGCACACCGTGGTCTTTCCACATGCCCATCTCTTCACATTGGATGGCCAAGTTCAACGCGGTCTGTCCACCCATGGTGGGCAGTACAGCATCAATTTTATGGTTGTTGAGGATGGTCTCAATGCTGGCGGGTTCCAAAGGCAAAAGGTAGACATTGTCCGCAACAACGCGGTCGGTCATGATGGTCGCTGGATTGCTATTGATCAAAGTAACTTCAATGCCCTCCTCACGCAAAGAGCGCGCAGCTTGGCTTCCGCTATAATCAAATTCACATGCTTGTCCGATAACGATGGGTCCTGAACCAATGATGAGGACCGACTGAATGCTTTTGTCTTTGGGCATTTTTTTTTTATCTCGCTCCGTCACCAGAGCAAGGAAATCCTTCTAAAAATCTGAAATTGTATGGTGCAAAAGTACATTCTTGAAGGCCTAAAAAAAAGTTTAGATTTCAACAATTGACCCTCATTCCCACAATACGGCCTCTACACGCCTGTTGGCAATTTGATCCGCATTGCTCATTTCAGGCCATACTTTGGGGAGTGTATTGCCCATACCCTTGTAGCGCAATCTTCCCTTATCAATCCCTTTGGCAATGAGGAAATCATATACCTCTTTGGCCCGCATGACGGATAAATTATCGAGCCCTGTTTCGATGTCCTGTCCATCCCCTTGCTTTCCATGACAACAGATATGCCCTTGCAATTCGATCTTGATTTCGGGCGACTTTTTCAAGGATTCGGCAAAGGCATTCAAAACTTCTTCGACACCGGGTAAAAAGTAACGCATCCCAGGTTGAAAGTTCACACCTACCAACTCTACTTTACCACTGCGTTGAATTTCATCTATTGCCTCATCTTGAATCACGTTAGAACTTTGAACTTCATAATACATGATAACATCAACCCTGCGAGACTCCCAATCCTTCAGTCCACCATCCTCCTCGCAAAGACCCTCACCTTGGGCGGTGTAGGTTACTTCGAAATCTTTGTCCACCACGCCCAAGTCATAAATGTTCTTAACAATAAAAAAAGCTCGATTCCTAGATAATTCCATGTTGGCAATTTCATTGCCTCGACAATCAGCATGACCCACCACTTCTAAAGTCTTTATTCTTCCAGCCAACCATTCATCATCTTGCTCTGTAAATGATATTTCATGATGACCACTTAATTTATTGTGAACTCCAGAATCAAAATAAAATTGATGGGTCATCACTTTGACATCCTGAGCGATAAGCAAAGGGGCTGTAACAACGAAAAAAAACAGAACTAATATTTTTTGTTGGATGGATTCCATATCAAGGTATTTGAAGGATGAACGCTCAATTTTATAAAATCTTATCTAACCGCACTGATTTTTTTTCAATAACTTTGAGACATGCGCGCAATTGTTATGTTCACCATCGTCATTTTGTTGTGGAGTTGTCAAAATGCACAACACGATAAAGCCGCGCAAACCATCGATTCCTTGAAAGTCGTTACCCACACCTACAATCAATTGCTTTTGACCACTCCCTTGGATAGCTTGCAGTTTTATCAAAGCAAGCTCAACCGACAAACCTTGAGCATTAAAACCAATTTGGATTCTGTCGCACAGCAAAAGATTTTTTCTATGGCACCAGAATACTTTCAATTGAATGGTCAATTGTCATTTTTGATGCAATCAGAAAAGGCGCTTCAAGAAATTGCCGTGCAAGACATTCAACGATTAAGCATTCTTTCCGGTCAAATTAAAACAGGAAGTGCTTCAGATGCTGGTGGTCATCCTTTGGATGATGAAGGAATAAATGATTTGATATTACAAGAAAAAATCCATACTGATTCATTGGTGAATGCTTGTAATCAGTTGCACCAAAACACAACACGTGTTTTAGAAAAAGCCCGAATCATGGCTCCATTGATCGATCAAAAAATAATGACCCCCATTGACAATCAGTAGCATGAAGAAATTGGCCCTTTCCTTTATTGTATTGCTATCAGTTTTGAGTGGTCTGCAAGCGCAGGTCACCGATAAAGAAATTGCAGATTATCATTTCAATCAAGGTCGTTACGCAGAAGCCAAACTGTATTACGATAAGCTATACGAAACCTCACCAGAACAGGTTTATGTCAATTATTTCAAATGCCTTGTTGCGTTGAAAGAATTTGAAACAGCAGAGCAAATTTTAAAGAAAAGAATCAAAAACAAATCCACCGAAGTAAGCGCTTTGGTGCAGCTGGGAAATTTGTATTGGATGCAAGAAAGAAAAGAGGAGGCAGGAAGACAATTTGAAACAGCCATTGATAAAGTGGATCCTTCCCGCCCATTCATTCAGCGCTTGGCCAATGAGCTATCGCAAATTCAACAATATCCTTATGTTATTTTGACCTATGAAAAAGGCAAGAAGAAAGGCAAAGATGGTTATGCCTACAACTTCGAAATAGCCAATATCAAAGGGCAAATGGGAGACATGAACGGAATGATTGACGCCTTTCTAGTATTGTTATTGGAAGAGCCACACTATTTGTCGACAGTGGAAACGTCCTTGGCCCGTCTCATCAAATTTGAGGACCACCCCGATCAAAGTGAAATGTTGCGCGTCGCGATCTTGAGAAAACTACAAGCCAATCCTGACAACATCACCATGGCGGAACTCATGACATGGTTCTGCATCCAAACCAAAAATTACCAATGCGCTTTGCAGCAATGCACTGCGATAGATAAGCGATTGAAAGAGGATGGACAACGGCTCATTGAATTGGCCAATTTATGCGTAGAAGACAACGCCTTTAAATCCGCAGCGGATTGTTATGAATACATCATCTCCAAAGGTCAAGGACAATCGCCCTATTACTTCTCCGCCAAAATGGGTATCCTTCAAACGCGATTGAAGGAATACAACATGGGCAATACCACCGCAGAACAATGGAGCGGTTTGGGTCAACAATACCAATCCACCTTGTCCATTCTTCCCATCAATGATGACGTGCTACCCATCCTAGAAAACTTTGTTCAAATCATTGGCTATCGCCTGCAAATGGCGGACAGTGCGCAACGCACGGTGACCCATTATTTGGAATCCTACAATTTCTCCCCGAAAGTCAAAGCCAAACTCAAAATTATTCTGGGCGATTTGAATATCATTCAAAATCAAATTTGGGAAGCTTCTTTGCTTTACTCTCAAGTTGAATTGGAATTCAAAGAAGACATTTTGGGCAATGAGGCCAAATACAAAAACGCAAAAGTGAGCTTCTATGCGGGTGACTTTGCCTGGGCGCAATCTCAATTGGACGCATTAAAAGGCTCTACCTCCAAGTTGGTTTCCAACGATGCCATTGATTTATCCGTTTTGATTTTGGAAAGCATCCCAGATTCCATTGAAACGCCCTTGGAGATTTATGCCCGCGCTGAACTATTGGCCAAACAGTATCAATACAGCGCCACCTTTGTCACCTTGGATTCCATCGCCAAAGAATTCCCGGGCCATCCATTGATTGATGAAGCATTGTATTTAAAAGCAACCATCGCCTATGACCAACAAGACTGGGCGCATTGTCAACAATACCTGAACGAGATCATTGAATTTCATTTTACCGAATTGAAATACGATGACGCATTGATGCTCTTAGGGCAATTGAATGAGTATCATTTGAACAACAAAGAGGAGGCCATGAAGGTATACGAGAAGATACTTACTGAGCAGCCTGGCAGTCTTTTGGTTACTGAAGCCCGCAAGTCCTACCGCAGGCTTCGTGGGGATCAGATGCAGTGAGTGAATTATTGCTCGGAGGAAGATAACACACCACCCTATCGATAGATAACCGAAAATCTAAAAAGTACTTTCAGTTTTATTTAACCCAACCCCATTCTTTGATATTGGCAATTGGACACTGCACTGTCTAAAAAATAAAGGGGGCGCTACGCGCCCCCTCTAACCTAATATTAATCTTTACACTATCCACTGCACATTTCACACGCATCTGGATTGTCCAGTGAACAAGATATCGTTGCTTGTTCTTGCGCGATTTGATCCACCGTCTTTGGTGCTGAGCCAAAGTCTGATGCAGATGCCTTTGGGGCTTCTTGATATTTCTTATCAACAGTAAACTTGATGGCGTCAGTCGCCGCCTTTGTTCTCAAATAATACATTCCTGTCTTCAAACCTTTTTCCCAAGCATAGAAGTGCATGGAAGTCAATTTACCAAGGTTGGCATTCTCCATGAATATGTTCAAAGACTGACTTTGACAGATGAATGCACCACGGTCAGCAGACATATCGATGATTGCTTTTTGAGACAACTCCCAAGCCGTTTTATACAACGCCTTCAAGTTGTCTGGAATCTCTGCAATACTTTGAACAGAACCATTGGCGCTGATCAATTTGTTTTTCAAATCTTCATTCCAAATGCCCAAGCTCACCAAGTCCTTCAACAAATGCTTATTGACGATGATGTACTCCCCAGCCAATACACGGCGGGTGTAAATATTGGATGTATATGGCTCAAAGCACTCATTATTTCCTAGGATTTGAGCAGTAGATGCTGTAGGCATCGGAGCCAACAACAATGAATTTCTCATACCAAACTCTCTGATTTCACCTTTCAACACATCCCATTCCCATCGGTTCGTGGTGCCTACTTTCCAAAGATCGTATTGCAACAAACCTTTAGAAGCAGGTGAACCTGGGAAGGTCTCGTATGCACCATCGCGCTTGGCCAAATCTTTGGAAGCTGTACATGCAGCATAATAGATGGTTTCAAAAACTTCTTTGTTCAATTGACGCGCCTCAGCACTGTCAAATGGGAAACGCATCATGATGAACGCATCAGCCAAACCTTGTATACCAATTCCGATAGGACGGTGACGCATGTTGGATTTACGCGTTTCAGGAACTGGGTAATAATTGGCGTCAATGATTTTGTTCAAGTTGATGGTCAACTGGTAAGTCACTTCAAACAATCGGTTGTGATCAAACTCGCCATCCTTCACAAACTTAGGAAGGGCAATGGACCCCAAATTACATACGGCAATTTCGTCTGGAGCGGTATACTCAATGATCTCCGTGCACAAGTTGGAACTCTTAATGGTTCCTAGGTTCTGCTGATTGCTCTTTCCGTTGGCCGCATCCTTGTACAACATGTAAGGAGTACCGGTCTCAATTTGTGACTCAACAATTTTATGCCACAAGTCTTGGGCATTAATGGTTTTTCTACCACGACCCTCATTCTCATATTTGGTGTACAATGCTTCAAACTCAGGGCCCCAAACATCCGACAATCCTGGACACTCATTGGGACACATCAAAGTCCATTGACCGTTTTCTTTCACACGCTGCATGAACAAATCAGGCGTCCACATGGCATAGAACAAATCACGCGCTCTGGCCTCTTCTTTACCGTGATTCTTACGCAATTCTAGGAAATCATAAACATCAGCATGCCAAGGCTCTAGGTAAATGGCGAAAGAACCTTTGCGCTTTCCACCACCTTGATCAACGTAACGTGCAGTGTCATTGAACACGCGCAACATTGGAACAATACCGTTGCTGGTTCCGTTGGTTCCTTTAATATAAGATCCTTTTGCACGCACATTGTGAATGCTCAATCCAATACCACCAGCACTTTGAGAGATCAAAGCCGTTTGCTTCAATGTATCATAAATACCAGAGATGCTATCGTCTTTCATTTGTAACAAAAAACAAGAAGACATCTGGGGTTTTGGAGTACCTGCGTTAAATAAAGTGGGCGTGGCATGGGTAAACCATCCCTCACTGATCATGTTATAGGTTTTGATGACCTCGTTCAAATCACCTTTGTGAATACCCACCGCCACACGCATAAACATGTGCTGTGGACGCTCTGCAACGTTACCATAAAGTTTTAGCAAGTAACTGCGTTCTAGCGTCTTGAAACCGAAGTAATCGAAATTAAAATCACGATCGTAAATGATGGTACTGTCCAACAAAGGCGCATTCTCCTGAATGACCTTGTACACATCATCAGCGATCAAACCTGCATTCTGACCCGTCTTTGGATCAACGTAGGTATACAAATCATGGATGGTTTGCGAAAAAGATTTCTTGGTATTCTTGTGCAAGTTGCTCACGGCAATGCGAGAAGCCAATGAAGCATAATCCGGATGAGTCGCCGCATTGGTTGCTGCAATCTCTGCAGCCAAATTATCCAATTCCACAGTGGTTACTCCATCATAAACGCCCTCAATCACCTTCATGGCAATTTTCACAGAGTCTACACTCGGATTTAAACCGTAACACATTTTAGAAATACGCGCAGTGATTTTATCAAATTTCACTGACTCTTTTCTACCATCTCTTTTAACTACAAACATTCTGATATTGTTTTATAATACTACTAACTTAAATATTAAAAATCTGCATCCAAAGTAAAGCTCTGGTTCTCTTTTCCTGACATTACACCGGCCTTTTGATACTCCCCTACACGCTTCTCAAAGAAATTGGTTTTCCCTTGCAAAGAAATCATCTCCATGAAATCAAATGGGTTGGTTACATTGTAAATTTTTTCATTGCCCAACTCCACCAACAAACGATCCGCAACAAACTCAATGTACTGAGCCATCAAATCACTGTTCATTCCAATCAACTTCACAGGAAGTGCATCGATAATGAATTCCTTTTCGATTTCAACCGCATTGGTAATGATATCTAAAATTTGCTCCTTGGAAAGCTTGTTCACAATGTGTGAATTGTACAACAAACAAGCAAAATCACAATGCAATCCTTCGTCACGACTGATTAACTCATTGCTAAAGCTCAATCCGGGCATCAATCCGCGTTTCTTCAACCAGAAAATACTGCAGAAACTACCGCTAAAGAAAATGCCTTCCACTGCAGCAAAAGCCACCAAGCGCTCAGCAAAACTTCCATTCTTGATCCAACGCAAGGCCCAATCAGCCTTCTTCTTCACACAATCCAAAGTGTCAATAGCCTTGAACAAATAGCTCTTTTCTGCTGAATCCTTGATGTAGGTGTCAATCAACAATGAATAGGTTTCACTGTGAATGTTCTCCATCATGATTTGAAAACCATAGAAAAACTTGGCTTCAGTATATTGAACCTCGCGGACAAAATTCTCCGCTAAATTTTCATTAACGATTCCATCACTGGCCGCAAAAAAGGCCAAAACATGCTTTACAAAATGACGCTCGTCGTCATTTAACTTCGAATTCCAATCCACCAAGTCTGCCTCCAAGTCAATCTCTTCTGCCGTCCAAAAATTGGCTTCCGACTTTTTGTAATAGTGCCATATGTCCTGGTGAACAATGGGGAACAAAACAAAACGATCTGGATTCTCTTTTAAAATCGGCTCTTCTGTTGAAGCCGCCATTCCGTTATTGATGACGGTTTCTTCGAATAAATTGTTTTCCATTACTCAGTTGTGTTGGTTTAGTAGGGCGAATAGAAATGTCTTAAAATCTCCAATCGCGTTTTCAAAAATGAAACTTTTTTGCTTCATAACCTATTCAAAACAACTAACAAGACACCTAACTTTTTAACACCCTATGGTTATAACTTTTAGACGTTAACAAGTAGCCCTGTTTTGTTCAAAACAATGCCGCAATATGTTTTGTGAACAACCCTTTTAAAAATACGCTCGCAATCATATTGTTATCTTTTTTTTCAAAGAATTCCTTACTGAATGGTTTATTTTTGCCTTCGCCGTGTTCAACAGACCCCGGCCCAATGTTATGATCAAAGCCATTCAAGGAATACTCAAGAAATTTGTCGGAGACAAAGCGCAGAACGACCTCAAATCCATTCAACCCATTGTAGATGCCATTCTTCAAGAAGAGCAAAAAATGGCACAACTCAGTTTGGATGAACTTCGCGGAATTAGTCATCAACTCCGGAAAGACATCGCAATCCGTTTGGCTCCCAATCAGGAAATAATAGATTCCCTCAAGGAAAAAGCAGAACAACTTTCCATGGAGGAATTGGAACAAAAAGAATTGATCTACAATGACGTCGATGTTCTCGAAAGAGAAAACCTCAAATTGCTTCAAGATCATTTGGACGAAATTCTACCCAAAGCTTTTGCATTGGTGAAAGAAACCGCCAAAAGATTCAGCAACAATGAAACCATGGAAGTGACGGCTACGGAATTTGATCGCAGCCTCGCGGCACTTGGAAAAGACTTTGTCTCCATTCAAGGCGATAAAGCCATTTGGAAAAACGCTTGGAATGCAGCCGGAACTCCCGTAAAATGGAACATGACCCACTACAACGTGCAGTTGATAGGTGGTATTTCCTTGCACAGGGGCAAAGTAGCTGAAATGGCTACTGGAGAAGGAAAAACCTTGGTGGCTACTTCTCCTGTTTTCCTCAATGCGCTTGCTGGACGCGGTGTGCACTTGGTAACCGTAAACGATTACTTGGCCAAACGTGACTCTGAATGGATGGGTCCTTTGTACATGTTTCATGGTCTTTCTGTAGACTGCATCGATAGGCACCAACCCAATACCTCAGCCCGACGTAATGCCTACCTAGCAGATATCACTTTCGGAACCAACAACGAATTTGGTTTCGACTATTTGCGTGACAACATGGCCACTGATAGCGATCAATTGGTTCAACGCAAACACCATTTTGCCATTGTCGACGAGGTGGATTCTGTTTTGATTGATGAAGCGCGTACGCCATTGATTATTTCAGGTCCTACACCCAAAGGCGACCAACAAGAATTTGACAACCTAAAACCAAAAGTACAATTGTTGATCAATACGCAAAAAGGCGTGATCAACGAGTTTCTGACTTTGGCCAAGAAAAAATTACAACCCGAAAATGGCTCTCCCGCAAAGGATGAGGCCGTGGAAGGCGGGTTGGCTTTGTACCGCTCTTACCGCGGTTTGCCCAAGAACAAAGCTTTGATTAAGTTCTTGAGTGAAGATGGAATCAAAGCACAATTGCTAAAAACGGAGTCCACCTACTTACAAGACAACCAGCGCGAAATGCCTACAGTGGACGCTGAATTGTACTTTGTTATTGAAGAAAAGAACAACCAAATCGAGCTAACAGAAAAAGGAATTTCATTGCTTTCCAAAAACATGGAAGATGATAAATTCTTTGTACTACCCGACTTGGGTCATGAACTAGCAGTGATTGAGCAGACCGCATCTTCTGCGGAAGAAAAAGTTCAACGCATTGAAGCTTTGCAACGGGATTATGCCGTGAAGAGCGATCGCATTCACACCATCAATCAATTGCTCAAGGCTTATGCTTTGTTTGAGAAGGACGTTGACTATGTTGTCATGGAGAACAAAGTCAAGATTGTGGATGAGCAAACCGGTCGTATTATGGATGGTCGTCGTTATTCTGACGGTTTGCACCAGGCCATTGAAGCCAAAGAAAATGTTCGTGTAGAAGCTGCAACGCAAACTTACGCCACTGTGACTTTGCAGAATTATTTCCGCATGTACAATAAGTTGGCAGGTATGACAGGTACTGCTGAAACGGAAGCAGGCGAGTTCTGGAGCATTTACAAATTGGATGTGATGGTGATTCCTACTCATCGCGCCATCAGCAGAAAAGACGAAAACGACAAGGTGTACAAAACCAAGCGTGAAAAATACAATGCCGTTATTGATGAAGTGGCTTCACTGCAAGCGGAAGGTCGACCAGTATTGGTAGGTACCACTACTGTCGAGGTATCCGAATTGCTTTCTCGCATGTTGCGTCAACGCAGCATTGAACACCAAGTGTTGAATGCCAAATTGCACCAAAAAGAGGCCGATATTGTTGCGCTAGCAGGACAAGCGGGAACAGTGACGATCGCCACCAACATGGCTGGTCGTGGTACTGACATTAAATTGGGTGAAGGTGCCAAAGATAAAGGTTTGGCCATCATCGGTACAGAGCGCCATGACTCTAGACGCGTGGATAGACAGTTGAGAGGTCGTTCGGGTCGTCAAGGTGATCCTGGCACTTCACAATTCTATGTTTCATTAGAAGATGATTTGATGCGCCTTTTCGGTTCAGACCGCATTGCCAAGATGATGGACCGCCTGGGCTTGGAAGAAGGTGAGGTTATTCAGCACTCCATGATTACCTCTTCCATCGAGCGTGCGCAAAAGAAAGTAGAGGAAAATCATTTTGGTGTTAGAAAGCGCCTGTTGGAATTTGATGACGTGATGAACGCCCAGCGTGAAGTCATCTACAAGCGCAGAAAACACGCCCTTTATGGAGAGCGATTGCAGTTGGACATTGACAATATGATTTATGACATGGCCGCTTCTGTGACTGAAATGTTCCATGTGGCAAAACAATATGATGGGTTTAAACTGGAGATTCTTCGATTGTTTGGTATTGACACGCAAATCGATGAAAGCACATTTATTCAAGGAAAGATAGACGACCTCATCCATAGACTATACAGTGAAGTTGTATCTGGATACAACCATCGAGCAAATGCGCTGAAGTCGCAAGCGTTGCCCGTTATTAAAAATGTTTTTCAAAACAACCAGGGCTATCAAAACATTGGTATCCCCATCACGGATGGTCGCAAGCAACTTCAACTGGGTGTCAATATGCAGCGTGCTATTGAGACCGAAGGGAAAGAGATTGTGGACAGCATGGAGAAATCCATCACCTTGGCCATTATAGACTTGTATTGGAAGGAACATTTGCGTGACATGGACGATTTGAGACACAACGTACAGTTTGCCTCGCATGAGCAAAAAGATCCTTTATTGATTTACAAATTGGAGAGCTATGAACTGTTTAAAAATGTTGTAGCCAAAATCAACAGTGAGATCATTCAATTCCTTTTCACCTGCCGCATTGCAGAAGGAAATCCAACTGCAGCTCCAAAGCAAGTAGCAGCTGCACCCAAAGTTTCTACCACAAAAGCCGATATTCAGAACTTGAATGAGCGCAATCAACAACAGCAGCAAGCCGTTGAAGAAAGTACTCCTGTAAAAGCTGAACCCATCAAAGCAGATCCACGCATAGGTAGAAATGACCCTTGCCCTTGCGGATCAGGAAAAAAATACAAATCATGCCATGGATAATGGCTTAATCATTCATTAAACCTTTTATACCCATACAAAAAAGGGCCATCGATTGATGGCCCTTTTTCATTTCAATTGAAAGTATTACTCGACAACCAAGCTGGTTTGGAAGCTTGAATTTCCTTTGTTAACCACCAAGTGGTAAACTCCCTTGTTCCAATTTACAACACTTACATTGGTTTTTCCTGTAGCAATATTGTCTTTCATAACAATTCTGCCCATTGCGTCGTAAACAGTCATCTGACCACCTACAAATGACTCTGTAACCAAGGTAAAGTTATTGCTGGTTGGATTGGGGTAAGCGCTTACAGCGTTGGCCTCAAATCCATCTACTCCTTCGTTGAAAGAAGGAACCAAATCTGTAGAAATGGCCAAGTAGATTTGAATATTGTCTCCTACGGGATCAGCAATGTCTTCTGGTTGAACGTGCACACCTGGCTCTTCATCTTTTTGAATCACCAAATGCAATTTGCCATTGTATACTTCATGCGCCATGGAGGCAAACATGTATTCCCAACCCACTTCAGCCAAATCAGGTGTAATATCCGCTGGATCTGACCAGTTAAAGCCTGCATCTGTGGACTTCACGGCAAATACGTGACGTAAATATTCCTCTCCATTGAAATACAGTTCATTTACTGCAGCATAAGCAACATAGATATTGCCATCAGCATCACCTGCTACTTGAGGGTGGGAAGCAATACCTGAATTACCGTACTGACCAACTTCAGTGATATCAGCAGGAACTGCAGTATCAATTTCTGGAGAAATACCAATTTCTAAAACAGAGTTGTTGTAATTAAATACATCGACGTATTCATAAACATCAAAATAATCGTAAACAGCAATCACAGTATCTATAACATAAACCGTATCGACAATCTCTCCGGTGCTGTATTCACCTGTGAAAGTGATATCAACTCCTTGAAGAACTCCTCCATTCTCGCCATAGAAATAGATATCAAAATTACTTCCCAAGTTCATTCCTGAGATATCAATGCTGTTGGATGATGCCAAATAAGTTGAATCTACACCATCATAGATGTACATACCTTGCCCATTGTCTGATGTGAAAGAAATATCAAGTGAAGACCATGAAATACCATCTGGAGCTGCCACTACACTGGCCATCAACTCAGGACCATCACCAATGTTCTGACTATCAATAAAAGTGTCCGTTCCATAGATAGAATTGACAAAATCGATTTCATTGGTGTAAATAATTTCATTGTAAGCAAAAACTGAATCTTGTCCAACAACAATGCTGTCTTGACCTACCAACTCAGGAGTCATATTGCTATTCCAATAAGCAATACTTCCAGCCAATGGGAAATAAGAGTAAGATGAATCCACCACTCCCAAATCGTCGGTGTAGAACATGGTACCAAACGCGATGTGGATATTGTTGTTGACATCAATGTACAAAGATCCAGTTCCGTCTGAGGAAAGAATGGTGTCTTGAATACCATCACCTTCTATATCCGTTCCCATGTCGATGGCATAGTTATCCATAGGAAAATCCCAAAATACGGTCTTGGTCCATGTAGTTCCGTTGTCTTCTGATACATAAATATAAGAATCTTGCAACTCGCCAAAAACAGAAATCACGACAGTGTTTCCACGGGCATGAATTGCATAGGTATCAGCAGTAACACCGGACGTATAATTCGAATTCATTTCTGGCAATGCGCCATCCGTAACATCCCATGTAGCACCACCATCAGTTGAACGATAATACAACAAGCAACTACCCATACCGTTGTAATCAGTTGTGTTATTGGGATCCGTGATACCTATAATGTGAATGGAATTGCCATCGGCACCGCCATTCGTTGCTCTTGGCCACAAAATGGCTTCAGTTGTAGCTGTTGAAATCTCTGATGCTGTAGTCCAGTTGCCTGTGCCAACCGCGTCTCTTTTTACATATTTAATACCGCCTGCTCCACTGTGAGAAACAACCATTTCTGAGCCGTTGCCCAAATGTAAAAGGCTACTCCAACCAGTACGGATATTCTCAATGCGTGATGAAGGAAACTCTTCCCAAGTATTGGCTGAAGCACTCCTGAAATTGTATCCTGTTCCTCTATCAGAGTATGATCCACCACCCTCGATGGCAGAGAAGGTAAACGTAGCTGCCACACCATTGTCATCAGCGACAATGCGTGGACAAACGGAACCATTGGACTGTAAATCGTAAACAGTCACTCCCAACTCCTCTTCTGTAGAAATCATCTTCTGAGCACCAGGAACCATTGATGGTTTCCTGCCTTGCTTGGCAATGGTTTCATGAATGACCTCTTGGGTGTAGGGATTGAACTTGGCGGACTGTGCATTGCCTAGCTTGGGGTTGATGTGACTTTGCGCTGAAATAGCACTAGCTATCGCCATCAACACGCCGAATGAATAAAACTTTTTCATGGGCTATTGGTTAATTAAGGAATAAATTTGTTTGAAGCGAATATAAACGAGAATGGATAAAATCAAAAATGTTTACTGCGATATCATTTCAATTGGTGACGAATTGTTAATAGGACAAACCATCAACACCAATGCAAGTTGGCTGGGATTGCGCTGCAACCAAGAAGGGGTGCGCATCAGACGTGTCAAAACAATTCCAGATTCAAAAGAAGATATATTATCTGAATTTCAGGACAGCATGGCGCACGCCGACATCATTCTCGTAACAGGGGGCTTGGGACCTACCAAGGATGACATCACCAAAAAAACCATTTGCGATTTTTTTGATGATGAATTAATCACTGATGCGGACACACTTCAAAGAGTTCAAAGCTTTTTTGCCAAGAGGAAGCTCCCCATGTTAGAAGTAAACACCGCGCAGGCTCTGGTTCCAAGCAAATGTAAGGTCATTCCCAACCACCAAGGAACGGCGCCTGGAATGTGGTTTGAGCAAAATGGAAAAGTTCTTGTTTCCATGCCAGGTGTCCCTTTTGAAATGAAAGGGTTAATGGACCAATATGTTTTTGATTGGATCAAAGAGCAATTTCAGATGCCCAAAATTATTCACCAAACGTTGATGACGATTGGCGTCGGGGAATCATACATCGCAGATCAAATCAGCCACATTGAAGACCAAATGATGGAGTCAGGCATTTCACTGGCGTATTTGCCCAGCCCGGGAGTTGTAAAGCTCCGATTATCCTCCTACGACCAAATGAATGGAGCTGAAAAAATTGAGAAGTTCTCAGAAAAAATTAAATCCGTATTGGGCGAAGTCTTGTTCAGCAAAGAAGAAAAGTCTATCTATCAGTTTGTTCATGAATTGCTTTTCAAAGAAAAGAGCACCTTGAGTATTGCAGAATCATGCACCGGTGGTAAGTTACAAAGTCATTTCACCGACATTCCAGGATGCAGCCAATATTTTCAAGGAGGAATTGTTCCTTATAATGCGCAATGGAAAGTGGGGATGCTGGGCATTGAATCAATGGTCTTGGAAAACAATGATGTGGTCAGTGAGGCCGTTGCCATGGCCATGGCAGAAAAATGCAAAGAAAAATTTCAAACCACCTATGCCCTGGCAACTACGGGATACGCAGGACCGGAGAGTCAAAACAGTGACATTCCTGTTGGTACCATTTGCATAGCTGTCGCAGGTCCAAAAGGAACCATTGTCAATACCCTACAATTGGGCAGCAACAGGGAAAGAAACATTGAAACTACCTGCTTACAAGTCACCAATCTTTTGAGATTAAACATTTTGAACAAATAAATGTGAACTTAAAAAATCTTGACTATATTTGCCGACCTCATTTTAGAATTAAAAATTAGAAAATATGCCACGCGTTTGTCAAATCACCGGTAAAAAGACGATTTCTGGAAACCACGTTTCTCACTCCAACATCAAGACTCGTCGTAAATTTTATCCCAACTTGCAATACAAGAAATTTTGGTCTGAAGAAGAACAACGTTGGATTGAATTGCGTGTTACTCCGAAAGGAATGAAAACCATCAACAAAATTGGATTGGCCGCAGCTATGAAGCAAGCCAAAGCCAATGGTTTGATGGCCTAAAAAATACTGAAGCCTGAAAAAGGCCGAAAAAGCCGGCGAAAGCCGGTTTTTTTTTGTCCTTTGTACATAGCTTCATTTTATTATATTTGCCTCCTTACTATAAAACCGAAAAAAAATTACGTTACATGCGGAATAGATCGATTCTTTGGACCTTTGTCATCCTGTTGGCGGTGGCAGTATTGTACTCCTTGTCATTTGGATGGGTAGCTTCTCGATATGAGAAGAACATTCATCAAATGGCCCTTGACTCCATTGCCTCAGCAGGCTTGGAGGGTGAAGCAGCAGACATCGCTGTGTTTGACTTGGAGCGCAAACTTTTGCGTGATAGCGCAGATGCAAAGGCCTATCCTTTGTTTGGTCATACTTACAGCTATTTGAAGCAACATGAGTTGAACTTGGGTCTTGACTTGAAGGGTGGTATGAGTGTCACTTTGGAAGTTTCAATTCCTGATTTGATTGTTGCATTATCTGACTACAATGAAAACCCTGCGTTTACCAACGCCATCAAAGAAGCCATTGCTGCACAGAAAAATTCAACAGAAGATTTTGTTTCTCTTTTCGAGCAATCATGGAAGAAACAAAATTCAAATATTGAATTGTGGACTTTGTTCAGTAACTATGAGAACAAAGATAAATTCCCAGCCAAAGCTTCAGACAGTGACGTCATTGCTGCTTTGAGAAAAGAAGCACAAGACGCCATTGACAATACTGAGAACATCATCCGCAAGCGTATTGACCAATTTGGTGTGACCCAGCCCAATGTTCAGAAGCAGTCATTGACAGGTCGTATCATCGTTGAACTTCCAGGTGTAAGTGATAAAGAACGTGTACGCAAGAATTTGAAGTCTACTGCTAATCTTGAGTTTTGGGATACTTATTTCAATACTGAAGTTATTGATTTGGTTGTTAAAGCCAACGAGAATTTGGGCAAAGCCAACGCTCCTGAATTGTTCGGCTTGACAGCTGCGCCAAAAGATTCTGTCGTTGCTGATTCTACAGTTGCTGCTGCTGACTCTTCCAAAATCAAAGCAGATAGTTTGTTGACCCGCGAAGAGAGTCGCAAAAAGAATCCTTTGTTTGCCTATTTGGATCCCCGTGTACCAACAGGTTCTTCTGTTGTAGGTATGGCGCGTGTTTCAGACACCACAGCCATCAACAAATTATTGAATCGTCCTGAAGCCAAAGCTGCCTTTGCTACCAAGCCTGATGTAAGATTGTTGTGGGGCGCAAAACCCATGTCAGGTGTTGTTAGTCTTTATGCGATTAAAGACCCATCTTTCAAGAAGAAAGCGCAATTGGATGGTAAATCCATTATTGACGCACGTCAAGACTTTGATCCAACTACTGGAGATGTCACTGTTGAAATGACCATGGATCCTGAAGTTGGAACTCCAGTTTGGAGAGACATGACCAAGAAAAATGCCGCAGACAACAACCGTGCAATCGCCATTGTGATGGATAATTTGGTTTACTCTGCGCCATCTGTAAACAGTGAAATTCCAAATGGTCGCTCGGTCATCACTTTCGGCCAGGGAGAGCGCGAAAAGCAAATGGAAGAAGCCAAAGATTTGGCTGGTTTGTTGAAAGCAGGTTCATTGCCTGCTCCAGCAAAAATCATCGATGAAGTTACTGTAGGACCTACTCTTGGAGAAGCCAACATCAAAGCTGGTTTGCTTTCATTTGGTTTGGCCTTCTTGGTTATCATGATCTACATGGTATTCTACTACGCTTGGGCGGGTTGGGCTGCCAACGTTGCTTTGATTGCGAACTTATTCTTCATGATTGGTGCTTTGATTTCTATCGGTGGTTCATTGACTTTACCCGGTATCGCCGGTATCGTTTTAACCATGGGTATGGCGGTTGATGCCAACGTATTGATCTATGAGCGTGTCAAAGAGGAATTGCGATTGGGTAAACCCATTACTGCCGCGATGAACGACGGTTTCTTGAAAGCCGTGAGCGCCATCATCGATGGTAATGCAACCACATTGATTACAGGTTTGGTATTGTTGGTCATCGGTACAGGACCCATCAAAGGTTTCGCTACCACTTTAATCATCGGTATTTTCACTACGCTTTTCACAGCCATCATCATCTCTCGTTTGATTTTGTACAAGCGTTTGGAAAGCAAGAAGCCGATTACTTTCTATAGCAACATCACCAAGAATTGGTTCACCAAAATCAACTACGATTTTGTAACAAAACGCAAAATGTACTATGCCATCTCCTTGATCATCATTGGCGCTGGTATGGTTTCTTGGGTAACACGTGGCTTTAACATGGGTGTTGACTTTGCTGGAGGTACTTCCTACAAGGTTACCTATGAGGTGGCTTTGGATGCCGAGCAATTGAGAGGAGCGTTAAACAATTCGTTGGTTGAAGCAAATGGAAACGTTGCCGCTACGTCTGTGCAAAGCATTGGAAATGACAACAAATCTTTCAAAATAACCACCAACTATTTGATTGACTCAAAAGACAACAATGTTGATGAGATGGTTACTGCTAAAGTGAAAGAGGCTTTGGATGCAACTGGAACAAAGTATGTTATCGATTCTTCATACAAAGTAGATGCAACCATGTCTGATGACTTCCGCAAAGAAGCGATTTGGTCAACCGTTATTGGATTGGTTTTGGTAGGTATCTATATCTTCATCCGATTCAGAAAATGGGACTTTGCCGTTGGTGCTGCCGCTGCATTGGCGCATGATGCCTTGGTGGTTGTTTCTGCGTTCACCTTGTTGAATGGTATCGTTCCTTTCTCTATGGAGGTTAACCAAAACTTCATCGGAGCTATATTGACGGTAATTGGATATTCCATCAACGATACCGTGGTTATCTTTGACCGTATCCGTGAATACTTCAATACCCGTCGCAACCCAGAGTTGAAATCAACCATCAATGATGCCTTGAACAGCACCATGGGTCGTTCCATTAACACTTCTATGACTGTATTGTTAACACTTTTGGTGATGTTCTTCTTCGGAAGCGATGACATCAAAGGATTCTGCTTCGCAATGATCATAGGAGTGATTTCCGGGGTATACTCTACCCTATTCATCGCTACACCAATTGTAGTAGACATGCGTAGCTGGTTGAGTAAAAAGGAAGAAAAGACCGCTGAATAAGCTGAAAATAATTTGAATAAAATGAGGGGCTCACATCAGAGCCCCTTATTTTTGCACCATGAGCACGGGCGAAATCATCATCATTCTTTTTGTTTATCTTTTGTTCTTTGGAGCAAAGGGTATTCCCAGTCTTGCCCAAACCATGGGAAAGGCCGTGTATCAATTTCGCAATGCCGCCAAGGATGTTCAAGATGAAATCATGAAGGGCGCCAAGGACATTCAAAAAGAAGTGCAGACACCTTTGGATCAGATGGACATTACCGCTAATGAGGATACTCCGCAAAAGCGCGAGAACCAACAAGCCTCCTGATGCAGCCGATGCA
>CANEVR010000043.1 GCA_947442505.1 Flavobacteriales bacterium
ATTGCGATGGCCAAAGTGAATAAAGAATGGGAAAATAAAGTCATGGATGATTTGTTTTCAAAGGATGATGACAAAGTCAGAAAGGCCATAGCGGCTTTACAAGAGCATCCGCAGGTGCATTTTATTACTCCATTGATTTCTGTATTCATTCACTCCAAGGAAGGCGATTTAAAGAATGAATTGCGAGATATTTTAAATACCCTAAAGGTTGCGGGTTTTGAAGAAGAGTTGATGAAGGCTTTGCGCAATTCAGAATGGAAGGCCCATTATGGCCAAATCATGGCTTTTATGTGGAATTGCGGAGGCAATCCGAAAGAACATGTAAAGGAATTGATCCAGATTGGAATCAATGGCGGTATGGAAACGGTTTTGGAATGCTATTCGATCATGGAAGTCATGGACGGCCCTTTGTCTGAGGAGCAATTGATAGAATCTCAAACTTTTTTACACGAACAATTTAAGCTAATGCCTGAGGGGCACCCGAAGCAAATTGTTGCGATGATCTCTAATCTTTTGGCGGAGAAGGAAATCGAGGATTAACGCAGTATGGTGATATTGCCATGAATGGTTTGTGCGTCCTTGTTTTTTCCTTTGATCTTTAAACGATATGAGTAAACTCCGTTTGGTGCGTAATAGGTTCCAGACTGATTAACGTCTCCAATCCAAGTTTGAAGAGGGTCGTTGCTATAGTGTACAATTTCTCCCCACCGATTGAAAACCGTTAGTTCATAAATGTCTACATTTTCAATGACCAATCCAAATGCGTCATTGATTCCGTCTCCATTGGGAGTAAATCCAGAAGGAATGTAGAAATAAGCAGGAGCGGTAACTGTAAATTCTTGATCATCAGTACAACCAATTTCGTTCACAACATTAAGGTGTACGGTGTAAGCGTCCAAACCGTCAAATTCATGAATAAGGGCTGTGTCTTCCGATGTGAAGTCGTCACCCATGTCCCATGTGTAGGTGCAACCCTCACATGGGATGCTCACAAATTCATAGATGTTCTCATCCAACATGGTGGCTTCAAAATTGGCTGAAACAGGCATCATGTGAATGTTAATTGTATCATAGGCCATAGATCCGCATACATCTTCAGCTTGCACAATTTGAGTTACATCGCCCAATATGTTGTAAACCCCTGCCGATGTGCCCATAACATTCAATTGAGGCCATTGTATAACATATCCACCTCCACCGCCTGTAACTTGGGCTGAAAAGGTTGCATTCCCGTATAAACAAACAGAAGTATCTGGGATATTTACGATATCTAATGGCGCATCAGGGATGAAAAATATCATGGTGTCTGAGAATGATTGTGCGCACAAGTCGATACCATTCACGGTGACATAGGTTGTATCATTAAAAGTTAACGTTTCGCTGATGGCCGTGTTGTTGGGTTGGTTATTGGAAAACATTAAAACACCATTCGCATACCACTGGTAGTTGATATTGGGTGTTCCTGAAGAAACGTTAGGAGTGACAGTGTGCGGATCTTGGCAATTGCCGACAAAATCATTGCCTACAGAGAATTGCAACTTTGGAAATTCGACTTGAAGTTCATCAGTAGTCATTTGGTTGCATCCATCAGCTACAGTAAGCGAAATGCTCCCCTCACCCAAAACAGCGCCATCATAAACCAGAGTGCTATTGGTGGAGATTTCACCCGATTCATCTTGCCAAGAGTAGGTGTAGTTGGCATCACCTCCAGTTAAGTCGTAAGGAAGAGGAGTTTGATTGTTGCAAGCCAAGTACAAGGTGTCGAAATCTATGGTGTGCATGATGGCCAAGGAATCAAAAGCCAAGTCCAGAGGAGGGAGGTCGTTGATGATGATGTCTTGGCCCTGAGAGTTGTAGAGGCCAGAACAACCAGCAACAGGAGTCAATATTTGTAATTGAATGGTTTCCAACCCTTCAGCGATATTGTCATTAATTGCTGTGATTATGATGTCCATGGAAGGACTGGTTGGCGTCAAATTGATGTTTGCAGGAAGTGGTATCAAATTGCCGTTGCCATCTAAACCGGCATAATCATAATTGTTTAGATTGGTTCCATCAAAAGCGATTGGAGTTCCGCCCCAAACAATATCTGCAAAAGCTGTAGGGGTTACACTTGGGTCGTATTCAACGTGCAACACGGGCTGGCCACATTCTTCGAAAATCAAGTTGTTGGTAACGGACGAGCCGTTGATGTTTAGATTAACAGTAACATCAGGAATACTAAGCAAAGAATTTTCTTTTAGAATAACAAAAGTATCAAAACCAGAATCACCACAATCAGCAACGGCAAGTACGATATGATACGTTTGGCAAGGGATAACATCCAAACTGGCAGTTAATATGTCAGTAAAACCACGTGCGTTAATCGGGTTAACAGCAGGGTTGTTATTGTTGTAATATTGACTATTGATGGCTGGAGCATCATTATTGATGGTAGAAATAGTAATTGGCAGTGGCGGATCGTAACCTGGAACGCTAGCGATGTTGAGGTTATTGTAGTTGGGAAGTGTGGGGTCAACATTGGGACCGGAAACGAAAAAACCAAAAATGTCATTGAATTGGGTGTATTCGTATCCAGTGTATTCATTAGATCCAAAAATGTATTCAAAAGACATCAAAGGACCTGATGGTATAAAGTCAAATTCCAAAATAACCATGTCATTGATGGCAACATTTGCGGGCATGAAAGACAAACCAGTATATAAGCCCAAAGCCAACAATTGATCGTCTACATCTTGGGCTTGTGTGGCAAGGAGTCCGCTTATGGTGGGCTCTGCGCCAGATGGTGCACAAGGGATGGAGTAACAAACTTGGGTGGCAGGACTGAAAGTGGCAGGCCAAACAGGACTAGATACCCCCCCCAAAGTCCAAGGGCCATTTACACCACCGGTAATGTTGTTAAGACCGTTACCTGCTCCTGAGGAAAGGACAATTCCACTTTCAAAAGGGAGACCAGCTTGAGCGCCTCCTACAGACAAGTATCCAATTTGCTCTGGCTTGCCGGAGTAGGAGATGTAGTCTGAGGTAATTCCACTGCTGATCAAAATGTTGTTCACATAATTGTTCAACGACGCCGGGGTAATATTATTCGAAGTGGAAATGGTCATGACTTGAGACTGCACCTGAATGTGCAAAATGACCACGAACAATAAAAGTGACAATATTCGATTCATAGGGTTCAGTTCTTCAGGCTAATGACCTTTCAATCAGTAGTTAGGTTGCACAAACTTAATAAAATATGCCCAACCAATCAAGTAGATGTAGAATCCTATTGAAAATCGACCAACATTTTGGATAATTTTTGGCGTGCGTGAAAGATTCTACTTTTTACAGTTCCCATGGGGATGCCCATTTCTTCAGCGATTTCGTCATAATGAAAACCGTCTACAAACATTTGAAAAGGTTTACGGTAATCGTCACTGAGGGTGTTCACTGCTTTTAGAATTTCTTGGTGGTTCAATGCGGATGAAATGGTATCTTCTTTGAGCTTGCTTCCATTGATCATGACATTGTGTGCGGATTCTTCCAATAAATTTTGCTGCAATTTTTTACGCTTGTACCCATTGATGAAAATGTTGCGCATGATGGTAAACAACCAACCTTTGAAGTTGGTTCCTTCTTGAAAGTAATCTTTGTAGCGCAGTGCTTTGTAAAGTGTATCTTGTATCAAATCCTCCGCGTCATCCCAGTTTTTGGTATAGTTGAAAGCAAAACCTCTTAATTGAGAGCTATTGTTGGCTACCAAATGATTGAATTCTAACGTGCTCATTGTTTAATGTTTTATTTAATTTGTTCAACAAATGTAAGGGAGAATTTCAATTTTGTTTAATAATAATGTTAAATAATTAAACAAAGTTGCTTTTGGATTGATTTCAAGGGCTTTAGACGGAGTTCATTGTATTTTTGAGACATGCGTAGATTTTGGATGGTTGGTTTGATATTCTTTGGTTCAATGGGATTATTGGCCCAAGAGACATCTGACCAAACCGATTTAAAGCGACAATGGTCCAGGCAGCGGAAAGACACCATAGGCCTGCGTTTGGCGCTGGAGATTGCCAAGGGATACAAGCTGAATCAACCCGATTCTTTGACCAAATACGCGCAATGGGTGATGACCCAGTTGGGAGATTATCCCCGTCAAGCATACAAGCATTTTGCTGCAGAGGCTTGCTATGATCTTAGCATTGCTGAAGACAGACGCTCCAATTTTGATCAAGCCATTGCTTGGTTGGACAAGTCTAAGAATTTCTATGATGAAATTGATGATGAATTGGGGGTGTTGTATGCCGAGGTTTTTCAAGCTTGGGTGTATTATGACAAAGGCGAAGTCATCCAAGCTTTGGAAATGGCCGAGGAGGCCAAGAAAGAATTGGAGTCCATGGAAGACGACTTAAAAGACAACAAACGTTTTTTGAAGGTGTATGGGAATGTTTTGAGTGATTTGGGGACTTATTATCCGCGTATCGGCGAAAGTGAAAAGGCCATCATCAGTCTCAATCAATCTTTGGAATTAAGAGAATCATTGGGAGATAAAGATGACATTGCTGAGGTGACCATGAATTTGGGGAGGGTGTTGTATGAATTGAAAGATTTGGATAGGGCTCTTTTGTGTTACGAGAGGAGTTTAGAGTTGACTAGGCAAACGAAAAACATATCAGCTCAATCCTTTATTTTAGGCAATCGATCTCAATTATATATTGATATGAAGAGATTTTCGGAGGCAGAGAAAGATTTAAAGGAAAGTTTGAATATTCGAATTAAGGAAGGTAATAAAAAAGGCCAAGCAACGACATACCGCAAACTTGGGGATCTTTACCTTGACCAAAGAAAAATAACAGAAGCGAAAAAATACTTTGAGAAGTCAAATAAAATATTCAATGATATAGGTTACTCAATGGGTGTCGGCCAAACATGTCTGGCATTGTCTTTTTTGTATCAGTATACAAAAGACAAAGATTTGGAATTTCTATACGCGGATAGCGCTTATTGGGTTTTGAAGAAAGTGGGCTCTGCTAAACCGCTTTTAAAGTCAGCCTTGAAAATTCAAACATTATATAAAGAGAAAGGTATGCTCAAGGAAGCCCTTAATGCAGCTGAAGATGTTCAATGGGCGCAAAATCAAATCAAAGAAGAGGAGGCCAAAGATTTGCTGTTGAAGCAAGAATATCAATCCAAGGAGGCTTCGGCTAATCGAAGTGTTTATTTGGCCATTGGAGGGGCTTTGGTTTTATTGGTGATTGCCATTCTTCTTTTCCGGGCATATCGACTCAAAAGAAAAGCCCAACACATGGCCGAACAGCAAAAAGAATTGGTGGAAGAACGAAATAAGAACATGGTAGATAGCATTCAGTATGCCCAACAATTGCAATCCGCCATCCTTCCATCACCACAGTTGTTTGAAAAGAACTTTTCCGATCATTTTTTGATTTATCTACCCAAGGACATCGTTGCTGGTGATTTCTATTGGTTCTATGAGAATGATCAATATCGATTGTGGGCTGTGGCGGACTGCACGGGTCATGGTGTTCCTGGTGCCATGGTGAGCGTGGTGTGTTCCAACGCTTTGAATCGCGTTGTGAAAGAGTATAACCTATTTGATCCGGGTGAAATTTTAACCAAAACCAGAGAATTGGTGGTAGCCACTTTTCAGGAGAGTCAGCGCGAGGTGAAAGACGGAATGGACATTGCGCTTTGTTGTCTTGAAAAACAATCAGGTCAAATCACTTTTTCGGGTGCCAACCGTCCTTGTTGGGTGGTGGCAGAGGATGGAGTGCTTCATGAAGTGAAAGGTCAAAAGCAGCACATTGGTTTACAACAAAACATGATGGCTTTTGAAAGTGTATCCATCCAGAATAAATCGGGTTGGATTGTATTGACTTCAGATGGTATGGCCGATCAGTTCGGTGGACCTCAAGGTAAAAAATGGATGACCAAAACCCTCAAGCAAAAAGTATCTGAAATGGCTCAACAGCCTGGTCATTTGCAAAAAATGAATTTAGAATGGGCTTTTCAACAATGGAGAGGTGCCGCTGATCAAATTGATGATGTTTGTGTGTTGGGCATAAAAATTTAATTGTTTGGATTTTGAAAGAAAGTTTTTATATTTGCACCCCGCTTGGGTACCATAGCTCAGTCGGTAGAGCAAAGGACTGAAAATCCTTGTGTCGTTGGTTCGATTCCAACTGGTACCACAGAAAAAAGCCTTCCAAAATGGAAGGCTTTTTTGTTAGTGTTTTTCATAGACCCGGATCTCATACCAGTATCTGTTTAAGGTGATGAAGGGCTTGTCTGGTTTGACCACGAAAGCAAAAGTAAATGTGGAATCTTTCTCAATGTCTTCCTTGAACACTTGCTCTTCATTGGGACCAAAATGACCATCCCATATGACAAGGTCTCCCGGTTGTGCTTTGTGCCAATTGTGCAAACGGTCATTTGTTAAAGTGTCAAATGGGTCAATGTCCAACAATAGATTGATGTAAGGGTGAGCGGTGTAGGTTTTTTTTGTTCCGATATCATAACGCTCAGTCAATTGTTCAAACAATTTTCGGTTCACTTTTTCCTCAGTTCCCAGTTTGGGGAAGACTTGTATTTCTTGGAATGGAAACAGACGAACGATGAAGGGAGTAATGGCAACGAGAAACAAGAAAATGCGTTGGTTGCGCTTTGATTGCCAAAATGGATTTTTCTGTTCCAAGTATTCCCAACCTTTGACCACCATCAAGGCAAAAGGAACGGCTACCACAAACATTACCCGAACCAAACCGAGGGAGGCCCACATTCCTTGCCACCACAGGACGGTATGTGCTAAGAAATACCCCCAGAATGAAGCGAGGATGAGCCAAAATTCAATCTGATCATTGTTGCTCCAAGTCGTTAAACGAAAAGTGTCTTTTAGTCGATACAATTGTGTGGTTGTATAATACAACAGTAATAAAAAAGGAAGACCAAACACGGGAATGGCCATGATAAAGAAATGAAAGAGGCTGCCGCTGCCATACACTTTGATTCCAGTGTTGATGTAGGGGTTGTTGTCAAAAATCCAAAGGGCTTTTCCGGTGACATAGAAGCCAAGGGAGTTGAAAATGATGGTACCCATCAGCAGAAACGGAATGGCTTTCCATCGCTTTGTTAAAATAAAAAAGATGAGTGCCAAGGCCACCATGACAAAGCCTTCGCTGCGGGCAAAGGGCATAAAGCCCAGCAGAAAAGCGGCGAGGTACCAGCGGTTGAGGGTAGCGTAATAGAGGAAGCCAATCAGGAAGAGGGAACAAATGGGCTCGGTCAATCCTGAGATGGCATTACCTAAAACGATGGGTGTTAAAAGGGCAATGAATCCCACCCAAAGAGGTCGATTGAATTTGAGGTTTTGTGCTATGCGCACTGAAAGGTAGGCACCCCAAAAGATGAGTAGAATGTTGACAATGTTGACCACCTTAAATCCCAGTTGCGCAAAAGGGGAGAAGAGGATGTTGAACAAAGGTTTTCCCCATTGGTCCATGAAGAGGTAATGGTGCTTCCAAGAAAACTTGGAGATTTGGTAGTGGGTGATGCTATCTGCTCCACCGTTGAAGCCGGGGCTTACTAAAAGGTTGATGATGTAAATGAAAACTATTCCAAAAAAAATCCAAAGTAGGTTGCGGTTGAGTTGAGAAATCATGCCGCAAATTTAATTCATGTTGTCATCAATTGGAAAGTAAAAGAAAAGTGATTAGTTTTATACAAAATCTCTGAAAATGAAAAGATTAGTATTTTATTTTTCGTTGCCATGGTTATTGATGTTGCTCATTATTTCGAATATCAGTAATGCGCAGCTTTATCCCTCCTATAATCATTCGGCATCTAACGGAGTAAACGTCCCCAGTATAGTCACTCCTTCATATGGCGGTCAATATTTTAATCGCTGGGGCGTGCATTATAGTGCATGTGAATTGCCGCTTAAAGCAGGTGCTAGGATAACACAAATACAATTTAAGTTGAATTCAGCCCCAACTTCGACAACACCTTTCATTGTGCGGATAAAACTAAAAAACGCGGGAGATACCAATCCGTTGTGTCAATTGCAGTATCCAGATAGTTGGACAGATGTTTTCAACGATAATAATCCCATAATAGAGTGTGTTGGATCATTTAATTCATTAGACACTACATTGAAATTGAATTTGCCCACTTCACTGGGTTCTCCGTCATTTATCTATTTGGGTAGCGGTCTTGAAATTCTGAGTGACTCTTCTACAGGTGATAATTCTATACCTTTTAAAGGATACAGGGACGAACAAAATATGGGGCTGTGGAAGGGCAATTTGTTTGAAACCTTACTGAATGTTAAGCCCATTGTAAAGTTTCAATATAATTATCCGGCTTCGCAAAATTTTTCGGGTGCAGAAATCAGCAATTGTAGCGGAGCCAACAGATTTACCAAAAGACAAGATGTGTGTTTTTTTATCGCGAATTGGCGTATGAACAATACTCAAGCTTTGAGTCCCAATAACACCTATCAGTGGCAAATTTGCTCCAGCACCTCACCGAACACATGTTATTTGACAACCTCACCGCAATTGATTACCACGACGAACAGTATTGAATTGACATCAGATATCATGCAGCAGCTGCTTGTTTTAAACACTTCAGGCTCCTTTGTCCTCAAGTGTACATGGAATTACGCTTCTGTCCCAATAGCGTCATTTTCCTTTTCGATAGTTGATGATGTTTCAACAAGTCCTCAGATAACCAATCCAAATGACAGTATTTCATCGAAGATTACTCATGTAAAATTTTTGAAGCGGCCTAATTCCTCAGCGGAGTTTCAGTCCATTTTAGAGAGCGTAACCAATATGGATGAAGAGACATTTAGTCACCTTGAAATTTTTAATCAGTTGTTGAGTTCCGGAGAACAGCCAGATCTTGCCCTGCAGGGTATTTCTCTTATCAATTTCCCCAATCAACTAACTCCTCAGCTCTTTGCCAATATTCAAAATACAGCAGATGCAATCCCTGTATTAAGACCTGGTGAGGAAATGCGCATGGAAGTCACAATGAATAAAGGGATGAAACCCATGCGCAATCATAGAATCTATATCAATATGGATTTGGATGCCAACCAACGATTTGACAGTTTGATTGTGCTCAAATTGGAAGAGACCAGTTCGGGATACACTGTCCCAATAAATTGGAGTGGAAATGATTTTATTGATTTGACAGGAGGAAGTTCGGATACAATTCGATACCAAACTCAACTTTTTATTCCCTGTGATTGGGTTAAAGACATACCCATAAAGATTCGCACAGGGTTGGGAAGATTACCAACAGGGTGGAATGACGGAGAAGAATACACCATCAAAACTTTATGTCCAGTTCCACAAATCAATTCGACAGCCATTAATCCCCTTTGTTATGGGCAGACAGCTTTATTAACAGCAAGTACCACAGGTTGCGTCGGTGATTTTACTTGGTATAAGATGCCAGATTTAACCAACTCAATCGGCGCAGGTGCTAGTTATAATGCGACAGAATCGGGAGATTATGTGGTTAAGTTTACCATACCCGGTGAGTGCTCCAAGTATAGCGCAGAGTATCCAGTTATTTTTAGTGTTCCCATAGCGGCACCTGGCACTATTGGGAACTCACGTTGCGGGATAGGAACGGTTAATCTAAGCGCTTCAGTATCATCGGGGACTGTTGCAGACTGGTACAACAATCTTTCTGGCGGGGCTTCTATCAATACAGGAACAACTTTTACAACACCCATTTTGTCAAGTAATACAACTTATTATGTCGAGGCGAGAAATACAACAACAGGATGTTTGTCTTCAACCAGAGCAGCAGTGACTGCAACGATCAATCCCCTTCCCGCAGCGCCATCGGTCACCAATGGATCTCGGTGCGGAACTGGAACGGTTAATCTAAGCGCTTCAGTATCATCGGGGACTGTTGCAGATTGGTACAACAATTCTTCTGGAGGGGCTTCTATCAATACAGGAACAAGTTTTGCAACACCCATTTTGTCAAGTAATACAACTTATTATGTCGAGGCAAGAAATACAACAACAGGATGTTTATCATCAACCAGAACAGCAGTGACTGCAACAATCAATCCCGTTCCTGCAGCTCCAACGGTCATCAATGGATCCCGCTGTGGGGCAGGTACTGTTAGTTTGTCGGCTGCCGTTGGATCTGGTTTGGTGGCAGATTGGTACTCTTCATCATCAGGGGGAGTATCGCTTTCCTCAGGAAATTCTTTTACTACTCCTTCTATTTCTTCGACAACCCTTTATTATGTGGAATCAAGGAATTCTATTTCGGGATGCGTATCCGTTTCAAGAACTGCAGTCACCGCTACGGTGAATACTCCAGTGGCTTATTATTCCGATGCCGATGGTGATGGCTTCGGAGCAGGCGCGGCAAGCGATCTCTGCGCTAACCCCGGCGCGGGTTTCGCTACCAACAATACTGATTGTAATGACGGCAATCCTTTACTGAACAGTATTTCCCCAGAAATCTGCAATGGTTTTGACGACGACTGCGATGGGACTGCAGATGATGGATTGACCTTTATCAATTATTACAACGACGCCGATGGAGATGGTTATGGAACAGGCACTGCCAGCAACCTCTGCGCTAATCCCGGAGCGGGATATGTCACCAACAATACCGATTGCAATGATGGCGCGTCAATCATTTATCCAGGAGCAACAGAGGCCTGTAACACGGTTGATGATGATTGCGATGGCATAGCCGATGATGGATTGACCTTTGTCAATTATTACAACGACGCGGATGGAGATGGTTATGGCGCTGGAGCTGCCAGCAACCTCTGTGCGAATCCCGGTGTCGGATACGCTAACAATAATACAGATTGTAATGACGGCAATCCTTTACTGAATAGTATTTCCCCAGAAACCTGCAATGGCTTTGACGACGACTGCGATGGCATAGCCGATGATGGATTGGCCTTTGTCAATTATTACAATGACGCGGATGGAGATGGCTTTGGCGCGGGCAGCGCGAGCAACCTTTGCGCTAATCCCGGAGCGGGTTTCGCAACCAACAATACGGATTGTAACGATGGTAATGCGTCATTGAACTCAATTTCAGTCGAGACTTGCAATGGTTTTGACGACGACTGCGATGGCACAGCCGATGATGGATTGACCTTTGTCAATTATTACAACGATGCGGATGGAGATGGTTATGGCGCAGGAGCTGCCAGCAACCTTTGCGCTAATCCCGGAGCGGGTTTCGCAACCAACAATACGGATTGTAACGATGGTGCATCAACCATTTCCCCTGGCGCAACGGAGGCCTGCAACACATTTGATGATGATTGCGATGCACTGGTTGACGAAGGATGCTCCATTGGTGCGGCTTTGCTTTCAGCAACATACATTACCTCCTTGCCTCAGTTTGGATTAACAGGAGGAAACTATTCTCAGAATGTCAACATGGCCTTGGAATCCGATACGCCCGAAAATGGAGGGAATTACCCTGAGAAATGGTTCAAGTTTGTCGCCCAGTCCAATGCGGTTCGTATAGCACTGACAGGTGCCTCAACTGCGGATGACAATGCCATCGCCATTTATGATGATCCTGGATTGTCATATTCTTCGCCGCTGATTCCAATCGCATTGGAGGATGATGTGAATCTTAGTTCCACCGGCGTAACTGATCAAGGAAATGAAATTCTTTTGACAGACCAATTGGTAGAAGGAAATACGTATTATGTTGCAGTAGCCACTGTTGGTGGTGCGCCTGGAACAATTAATGTGAAGTTCAATACGCTATTGCCAAGTACATGTGACATTGTTACCTACACAGGAGGAACCAACACCTATTCCAATGTTTGTTCTAACTTCAAATGCCGTTATAGACAAAATGCGAAACAGGCCATTTTAAATCGTTGGTCAAGCAGTGTTATTTCAGGAGGCCCTTTACAGTCTTACACGATTCCTCCCACAACAATCATGTACACTGTTTGTCAGCTTTCTAAATTTGTACCGGCCAATATTTCGGCAACGCCACAAACCATTTACGTATCTGCTGACGTGCAATACGAGTTGTTGGACGCTGCAGGCAATATGAATTTTCTTACAGCAGTTTCAACGGTGACATGCAGTTTCACCTTAAATCCGGAGGCCTCAATAAATTTACGAAGTACGGATGCTTGCCCCAATTTTAAAACCACAACAACCTCAATAGCTACAGATAGAAGTGTCTGCGGAACCTCGCAGTATCAATGGGAGTTTACGCAAGCTTTTCCTGTTGTTGGCTTGCCTCTCAATGTAAATGGGTCTGTTGGAGGTTCTCGGATTTTGGGCGTTAACTCAATTCCTGGAATTGCCAATGGTCAGCGGTATGATGTTCGCATTCGTGCTCTGCACAACGATGCGGTGACGTATTCTGGATGGAGTGCAGTTCCTTCATGCTTTAAAACCTTGGGTGCGGCTGGTATGGTGCCGTGGTCAAACAATGACGAGCAAAAGCTGACAGATCAAATGACGATTGTTCATGTTTATCCCAATCCTTTGTTGCAAGGCGGAAACGCTCAGTTGAGAAGTTCCCAGGATATAAATGCTATTCAAATCTTTGATGCTGCAGGTCAATTGCTGGCCAGAACAGAAAGCATGGATCAACTAAGATGGTTTGAATTGCCTTCACCAGAAGTTGCGGGCTTATATTGGGTAGTAGTTCGTACTGGTTTGGAAACGCATCGATTGGCTTGGTTGGTGCAATAGAATTGAACTTATCTTTGCCCTTATGTCTTTGATTTCCCATGATATTGAGCGGGCTGTAGAAATTTTGTCATCAGGGGATTTGGTCGCCATTCCCACAGAGACCGTCTATGGTTTGGCGGGTAATGCGCTGGATCCTTTGGCGGTGGCCAAAATTTTTGAAGCCAAGAATCGACCTTTTTTCGATCCACTGATTGTGCACATTGGAGACGTCTCTCAATTGCATCAGTATACAACATCGGTTCCTGAAAAAGCTGAGAAATTGATCTCTGTATTTTGGCCTGGTCCTTTGACCTTGTTGTTCAATAAGTCAACTTTGATTCCTGACATTGTTACTTCAGGATTGGAGAAAGTAGCCATAAGGATGCCCAATCACCCAATGACCTTAGAGTTGCTGCAAAGTTTACCATTTCCATTGGCGGCGCCCAGTGCCAATCCCTTTGGATACGTCAGTCCCACTGAGGCTGCGCATGTTGAATCTCATTTGGGTCATGTGGTTCCCATGATTTTGGATGGCGGTCCTTGCGGAGTAGGTGTTGAGTCAACCATTGTTGACGTTTCTTCGTTTCCGGTGAAGATTCTTCGTTTGGGCGGAATAACCGTAGAGCAGATTGAGGATTGCTTGAATGAGAAAGTTGACATTCAAATCAGCAGCAGCAAACCCAGCGCTCCCGGTATGTTGGAGAGTCATTACGCTCCCAGAAAACCCATGTTTTGGTATGAATCGATTCCCGAAAATATTGGCGAAGGCAGAATAGGTTACCTCAGTTTTGGCGGTAATCTAAGTGGTGAAATCGTATTTGAATTGTCATCAAAAGGGGATTTGACAGAAGCGGCCGCGCGCTTGTTCCAAGGAATGCGATGGTTGGACGAGCAAGATATCGACCGAATAGAGGTGAAGAGACTGCCAGAACTAGGCTTGGGAAGGGCCATGAACGATCGTTTGAATCGGGCATGTCGTTCTTGATTGTTTTCCCATTGAATTGAGTATTTTCGCACCCGTGAATCTGCGTCATAAAATAGACAAGCGACTGTTCCATGTCATCAGCGAGGTGTCCAGTAAAATGGGCGTCCAGACTTATGCTGTAGGCGGGATGGTGCGGGATATTATTTTGGGACGAAACAATAAAGATTTTGATTTTGTAACCATTGGCAATGGTTTGGAGTTGGCTGAGGCTTGCGCCAAAGTTTTGCAAGTGAAGAAGGTGACCTTCTACAAGAACTATGGTACAGCAGCTTTTCATTACCGCGGGAACGATGTTGAATTTGTTGGCGCAAGAAAAGAAAGCTATAGGCCAGAGTCAAGAAATCCGACTGTTGAACCAGGCACTTTACAGGAAGATCAATTGCGCCGCGATTTCACGATCAACGCCATGGCCATTGATTTGCATCCTGAGCGATTTGGCGATTTGATCGATCCATTTGATGGTCTGGTTGATTTGGAAAAAAAGTTGATTCAAACACCAACAGATCCTGATGTAACTTTCAGTGATGATCCATTGCGCATGATGCGTGCGGTGCGATTTGCAGCGCAATTGGAGTTTGAAATTGTTCCTGAATGCATCGCTGCTATCTCCCGAAATGCTGAGCGTTTGGAAATAATAAGTCAAGAGCGCATTACGGTAGAACTCAATAAAATTATTCTTTCTAAAAAACCGAGCATTGGTTTCAAGTTGTTGTTTGATACACAATTGTTGCATCATTTTTTTCCTGAGATGGTCAAATTGCAGGGAGTTTCTAAGCGAGATGGTTTTGCGCACAAAGATAATTTCTACCACACCCTAGAGGTGTTGGACAATGTAGCTGAGCAATCCAATGATTTGTGGTTGAGGTGGAGCGCTATTTTGCATGATATAGCCAAGCCACCGACCAAGCGTTTTGAAGCAGGTATTGGTTGGACTTTTCATGGTCATGAGGATTTGGGAGCTCGAATGACTCCAAAGATTTTTGAACGATTGAAGTTGCCTTTGGATACAACCATGAAGTTTGTTCAAAAGTTGGTTCAGTTGCATTTGCGTCCCATTGCTTTGACCAAGAGTGAAGTTTCAGATTCGGCATTGCGAAGATTGCTTTTCGATGCTGGAGACGATATTGACGCTTTGATGATGCTGTGCAAAGCGGATATCACTTCCAAGAATGAGTTGAAAGTAAAAAAGTACTTGAAGAATTACGAGCATGTCATAGAGAAGTTGGTGGCCTTGGAAGAGAAAGACAGAGTGAGGAATTTTCAACCTCCTGTTTCAGGAGAGCTCATCATGAAGACTTTTGGGTTGAATCCTTGCGCCAAAGTTGGAATAATCAAGAACGCGATCAAGGATGCTATTTTAGATGGAGTGATAGAGAACAATGATGAGCAGGCCTTTCAATACATGTTGAAATTGGGCAGCGAAATGGGCCTTGAGCCCTGTTAGATTTTTACGAGTTTATCTCGTGATATCAAAGTTTTGAAATTGCCAATGATAACGGTAACCCCTTTGTCTTCAATTTTGGTGACGATTCCTACTTGTTTGGTCTGTTTGATTTTGACCAAGTCAGCAATGGTCAAAGGGACCAAAGTCGATTCTTCTTCCTCCTTGATTTGACTTTTTTGCTTTTTGATTTGGTCCTTTTTTCGTTGACTTTCCAATTTAGCATGCTCCATCAAAATGAACTTTTTCATTTCATCCCAGAGCTCTTGGTTTTTGCCTTTTGATTTGACACCAGTAATGAACTGCTTCATTTTTTTTGCCAACTGGATATCAATTTGCTCTTTGTCCCATAGCTGTGTTTTCTTCTGGGTTAGCGCTTGTAGCTCATTGTTTTTTTTGTCGTATTGTTCAATTTTTTGATCCGCTATTTTTTGTTGCTTTTCGGAGTTGATCAATTGTTGGGTGAGTGCTTGTTTTTCTTTTTCTAATTCAAGCAACAGTTGATCCCACTTTAATTTTTGGGAATCAATTTTTTTCCTGGCTCTTTCTAATAATTCGGTTGGAATGCCATTGGATTCAGCCACTTCAAAAGTGAAAGATGAACCAGCCTTGCCCATGATGAGTCGGTATTTGGGTTGCAACAATTGCGCATCAAATTCCATGTGTCCATTGATGGCTTGGGGAAGGCTTTCGGCGCGCAATTTAATGTTGGCGTAGTGGGTAGTGATGACACCTAATGTTTTCTTATGATACAATTCTTCAAAGAATACCTCTGCCAAGGCTCCGCCCAAATCGGGGTCTGATCCGGTACCAAATTCATCCAGCAATACCAATGTTCTCCTGTTGGCCAATTCCAAGAATTGTCGCATTCTTTTTAAGCGATAACTATAGGTGGACAATTGGTTTTCGATGCTTTGGTGATCGCCGATGTCTGTGAGGAAGGCGTGAAATATTCCCAAGACTGAACCTTGCTTGACCGGCACGGGAATCGCACATTGAAACATCACTTGTATCAACCCCATCATTTTCATGGTGACTGACTTTCCACCGGCATTGGGACCACTGATGACGAGAATACGTTTCTCTGTATTCAAGTGTACATCCTGAGGGAAGATTGGTTTCTTCTGTGCAATGTGCTGCAAATAGAGCAAAGGGTGATATCCTGATTTGATTTTTATTTCGGGTTGCTCATTGATGATGGGAATGATGCCGTTGTATTTTAAACCCATTCTTGCCTTGGCCCGCAAAAAGTCAAAATGAATCAACATCTTTTGCGCGGCGATCAAATAAGGGGCGTAGCCTTTGATGGCTTGGGTGAGTTGCCATAGAATTTTTCTGATCTCTTTGAGCTCATCCTCTTTCAACATCTCCAATTCATTGTTCAAAGCAATATTGACAGATGGTTCAATGAAGGTAATTGATCCCGTCTTGCTGCTTCCTGTGATGATACCTGGAACGTTCTTCTTGTAACTACTGATGACGGCCAGTACTTTTCTTTCATTTTGATATCCCTCTTCGGTGGCAGCAATGAAGCCTTTGCCTTGCAAATCGCGCAGCACTTTTTGAAAATTCTTGGTAATTTGCCTTCTCACAACAGTTATGCCTTCACGTATGCTCTTGAGTTCAGGCGATGCATCATCCTTTACTTGCCAATTGGGGTTAAAGACAGATTCAATGATGGGGATAATTTCTTTTTGCTCGATAATATTTTCAAAATGACGAGGAAGATGCTCCCAAAAACTTCCGGATAAATTTTTGATTTTTACCCAGTCATTGGTAATGAGTGTATTGGAAACAATATTCCTAAAATCATCTTCATTGAGGACGGAGTCGCGCAGTTGAAGCATTTGAAGCGTTCTGGTGATTTCGACAAATTCACCGCTGGGCAGATGACCTCCGCTTCCCATTAGACCTAAGAATTCTTCCATTTCGCCCAAATCTTTCTTCAATTGGGTAGAGTGGTGGATGGGAGAAAGTGTCAAAAGTTTCTGCTTGGCTGATGGTTGATAGCACAATTCAGACAAGAGATCTTTGATTTCTTGCCATTGTAAATCACCCTGGGATGCGCCGTCAAAAAGCATGTTCAAAGCTACGATGTTTCACCATAAACTGTTAACAAGAAATATTGTTTGCAGACCAGTGGCACGAATTTTAGTTGAAATTGCTTGCATGAAGCGATTGATTATAAAATTCTTTCGGAACAAATTTATTTTGGCCTTTTTGTTCAATTTGATTTACATCTCTTTCATTCACAATATCAATTTGTTTTACATCGTTAGGTCCAAGTGGGAATGTGATCGGTTGCAGACGGAGATTGACATGATGAAAGATAAGAACCAAACTGTGGATCGCGATCTCAAAGATTTAACCACCAATCACCGCACCTTGGAGCGTTATGCCCGAGAGACTTTCTATATGAAGCGGGATAATGAAGATGTTTATGTGATTAAAACCAATTATTAAATGAAAAATACCATTGCAGCATTTCTAATCGTATTGGGTTTTGTCGGTTGTGCGTTGGCACAACCAGCCCCGCAGTATACGATCACCGAGCGTAAGGCCATCAAACGATATGAAGAGGCAGGGGAGAAGTATAAACTAGGAGCGACTGAGGAATCTGCCAATTTGCTTAAGGAATTGGTCAAGACTTATCCTGATTTTACCGAAGCGCATTTTTTGTTGGCGCAATTGTACATTGACGACCAACAATGGGATTCAGCCATTCCAAGTTTGGAAAAAGGTGTTGCGCTGCATCCTGAAATTTTCCCTGAAGCGTTTTTGATTTTGTCGGAGGCCTATATGGCCAAAGCAGAATACGCAAAAGCTGAGAAGTGCATTACCAAGTTTATGCCTTACCCCAAGAACGATAAGTTGATTGAGAAGAAAGCACAGTTGATTTTGGCCAGTTGTGTTTTTGCACAAAAAGCATTGAAGTATCCAGTGCCGTTTGATCCGGTCAACATGGGCGATGGTGTGAACACAGAACACGATGAGTATTACCCTTGTGTAACTGCTGATGAGAATACCTTGTTGTTTACGCGATTGGTTCCGGATACCAGAGTGGATGCCGGACAGCAAGAGGATTTTTTTATTTCTAGACGAAGTGATCAAGGCGTCTATGCATTTGCACAACCCATCATCAGCATCAACACTGCGATGAATGAAGGTGCGCCCTCATTGAGTGCAGATGGTTCTACTTTGATTTTTACGGCATGTCAAACATTGGATGGACAATGGGGGGGGGAACGCACAGGCGTGGGTAGTTGTGATTTGTTTTTTTCGTTGAAGAAGGGAAATGAATGGGAGCCCGGAAAAAACTTGGGGAGTATGATCAATACGGGAGCTTGGGAGAGTCAACCTTCATTCTCTGCTGATGGAAAGACCATGTATTTTGTTCGCGGTAAGCGCAGTGCACGCGGTATTCAAGAGCAAGATATTTATTATTCTGTATTGAGAGAGACTGGTGAGTGGAGCAAGCCAGAGAAGGTAAGAGGATGGGTCAATACCGATTTTCAAGAGGAGAGTGTGATGATTCATCCCGATGGAAACACGTTGTATTTTAGTTCAAACGGTCATCCAGGTATGGGCGGGATGGACATTTTCTTAAGTAGAAGAGATGAGACCGGCGAATGGGGAAAGCCCATCAATTTGGGATACCCTATTAATACCGAGCATGACGAGAATAGCTTTCAAGTCACTACGAATGGTCAATATGCTTTGTTTGCTTCTGCACGTCCAGGAGGAAAAGGTGGATTGGATTTGTACCGATTCTTGTTGCCTGACTTTGCCAGACCCAAAAAGGTTTCTTATGTGACGGGTGTGATTACAGACAAGGCTAGCTTTAAAAAGTTGGAAGCGCAATTGGAGTTGTTGGACATGGAGACGGGAGCCGTTATTGCCAATACGTATTCTGATCCTATCATGGGCAATTTCTTGTTGTGTATTCCTCCAGGAAGAGATTATGTGATGAACGTGAGCAAGGACGGCTATTTGTTCCATTCAGAGCGATTTACCTTGAGCAACGAAGTGCAAAAAGAACCTTACAAGTTGAACATTGCTTTGCAAAAGCTGAAAGTAGGAACCAAGATTGCTTTGGGAAACACCACTGCGGATGGAATGAAGAATGTATTCTTTGATTCCAACAGTGATGTTTTGAAGAAAGAGAGTTTTGTTGAACTGAATAAGATGGTTGTCTTATTGAACAAGAATCCACAACGCAAGATTGAGGTCGGCGGACACACGGATGATTTGGGAGACGATGCTTTGAATATGAACTTGTCTCAGAAGAGGGCTGATGCAGTAAAGCGTTATTTGGTCAGTGCAGGGTTGGCGGAGAATCGAATCATTGCCAAGGGATATGGCGAGACCAGCCCAACGGTTCCCAATGATTCAGAAGCCAATCGCGCCAAGAACAGAAGGACGGAGTTTGTGATTACGGAATAAAATCGAACTTGCTTTATTTGTGTTTTATTTGATATTTTAAACGCAAAGGTCGCAATGATTACGCGGAGTGCGCAGAGATTTGGAACTTTTATATTGATTATTCGTTTTTATTTCTTTGCGCACTTAGCGCGTCCTTGGCGGGCTCTGCGTTGATTTTTGTATCAAGGATTTTTTAATTCAAAATCTCTAAAATCAAATCCAGGGGTTACTTGACAACCCACCAAAACAAAGTCGGTATTCAAGGGGCGTGCACCGAACCATCTGCCGGCCTTGACGACGTGTTGTAATTGTTGACCAGTTTTAAAGTCTTTTCCCAAGAGGGTTACATGATGTTTGTCTTGCTCATCAATTTCTGTAATGACCAAACAACCACCATCATGATGGTACCAGATTTCATCGCTCTTGATGCGGTGCAAGGAAGAGGTTTGTCCAGCTTCCAAAAGAAACAAAATGCTGGTGCTGTAATTTCTTGGACCATCGAATCCAGGGAAATGCATGGATTGCTCCGAACGGAAACATTCCAAATAATATCCTCCCTCAGGATGAGGAAGCATTTTGTAATGATCGATGTAATCTTGTGCCTTCATTTTTACGCGTTGTATTGCATGACAAAAATGGTTTCTTTGGGTTCGTACACTTCGTACACGAAATTGACTTTGTGCATGATTTGCTCTTCTGTGATTTTCTTGTGCAAAAAAGGATAAACCCTAATGGCACCCATGATGCGAGTTGGCAGCGCTGATCCGGACCAATGCCCGACCCAAGCTGGTCCAGCGGGGATATTCAATTGGGTTAGCGATTCATGCTGAAGCAGTGTGGCTATCTCTGGTGTCACACGAATGGCGGCCAATGCACGGCAGTCGGTGTCTTTTACCTCGCTGGGATTGTCAAAATAGACAGCTACAATTTGCGGTTGGATGCCTTTGGATTTTGCCAACTCAGCTACTTTTTTTATCGAGGGACCAATCTTTTGGTAAGGACCCTGATAGTTTATTCCAAGCAGGGAATAACCTGGCATGGTTTCGTTCGTGATCACAGGTTTTCGAAAAGAACCCATCATGGCAGCTACTACAAGCATACCGGTGACGAAAGTCAAAAGAAACAAGAGTATATTCATTTGGCAAAAATAGCAGGAATGATTAGATTAGTAGACATGGAATTGTTGGTCAAGAAGGGAATTGGTTTGGGGTTATTGATGTTGTTTTTTTATACAACGATGGCTCAGAAATTACCAAGGCCCATTGTTAGGGGCCAATTTCAGCAGTGGACAAGCCATGAAGAAATGCTGAAGTGGTTGCATCAAATTACAGCGAGCTCTTCAGATCTGCATTTGAAAGTAATGGGGAAAAGTCATCTCGGCAGGGATTTGGTGTCCGTTATCAACGCTAATCTTCAGGACAGTGACTTGAAGATTATGATTATTGCTGAGCAGCATGGCGATGAACCATCCGCCATGGAGGCTGCATTGTGGTTGATAGAACAATTGCCGGAGTACAAAGCAAGATTTGGAAATGTTCATTTTTGTGTTGTACCAATGGTCAATCCCGATGGGTACGAACAGGGCACCAGACGCAACGGAAGGAATCAAGATTTAAATAGAGATCACCTATTGTTGTTGGAAAAGGAGAATCAAGCTGTTCATGCCATGTACCAGGAGTATCAACCGCATGTATTGATTGATATACATGAGTATCCTGCGGATATTGGTACATCTGATTTTCCTTGGGAAAAGAGAACCCAAGAGCAATTGGGCATCGTCACCAATCTGAATTGCAGGGGGAGTTTTCATCATTCTTTTTCTTCGGGAGTAGTATTGCCCGAAGTGGACTCTATCATGACATTAAGAGGAATCTCATTCTCTGAATATGCCGTTGGATCCATGGCTAAAAAGGAGCGAATTAGGCATAGCACAGTGGACATTGATGATGGACGCCAAGGTTTAGGAGCTGTAGGAGGAAGTTTGTCTTTTATCATTGAAGGATTAAATGGAAAAGGTAGAAATGACAACATTCAAAGCAGGGTTGAAGGACAAATAGCTTTATTGTCTGCATTATTAGAAGTGGTGTTAAAAAACAACGAGGATGTATTCAATGCCGTCAATCGTTACAGAGAGCAAGAACCCTTGGCAGATGAAGTAATAACATCCATGGATCATTTTGTAGGCAATGAAAATTGGAAGACTACTATGTATCACAAGGATTCCAATGAGCCAAAGAATTTTAGTTATGGGTTTTATCAATCTGAAATATGGCCCATTAAAAAAGTACAAGTGCCCAGTGGATATTTGATTCCAGCGTCTGACACGCTATTGAATCAATGGTTGATGCACCATGGAATAGAAAAGATTCGCGTTTTGAAAGGACTGAGTTCCGGAACTTTTTTGTTCAAGCAATGGAAGCATGAAGGATGGAAGACGCAAATGTTGGAGGGTATGCAGGTGCCAGGATGGACAGGTGCTTGGACAGTTCAGAAGGTTTCTGTCGCAGAGTGTGCAGATTATTGGTATGTCCCGTGTGGACAAAATCAATTGAAAAGAATAGTAATGGCATTGGAGCCGGAGAGTATGTTTGGATTGGTTCGTTATCCCGAATATGCGCATTGGCGCGCTGAATATCCCATCCTCAGAGTTGAGCGTGATTAAAGATTGAAAATCATTATTTTTGTCCTGATTTGAATTCATCCGTTCATCCTACACCTGCGCCGAGATTGGTCTTCATAGACATGGCCCGATCCATTGCCATCATTTTGATGCTGGAAGGTCACATCACTGGCGAGCTACTTTCACCAGACTATCGCGCATTGAATACCGATTGGTACGTTTTCTGGCAGCATTTGCACGGTTATACATCACCATTGTTTTTTACCATCTCGGGAATTGTGTTTGCTTATTTGTTGTCATCCCCAAAGGAGCAAGGTAGTTATTGGCAAAACAACCGCGTAAGAAAAGGATTTAAACGGGTGTTGGAATTGATGCTGTGGGGTTATTTGTTGCAGTTGCATTTGCGCAATTTGATTTCTTGCTGGTTGGATGGGTCAACCTATCATACAGACTGGCTCATGGCGTTTCATGTTTTGCAATCCATTGGTGTGGCGATTTTCTTGATTCTTTTGTTATTCGGTCTCTCTAAACTTTCTCGATTGCCTTTTTACCTTTGGGCTTTTGCAGGTGCTTTTCTGATTTTAATCTGTAATGGTTACCAAGAATTTTATATTCACCAACAAAGAGAATGGGTGAATCAAGGTCTTCAATCGCAAGTTATTTACCGTCCAGCGGATTGGCCCAAATGGATTCAAAACTTCTTTTATGGACAGTACTCGGATTTCAGTTTTATTCGTTTCAGTGGTTATACCCTCTTTGGTGCAGGAATGGGGCATTTGCTCAGGGTGTATGAGCGTCATGTCTTGCGCTATGGTACTGCCTTTGTGCTGACTTTATTCGGCTATATTTTGGTGCGTGATGCGTATTACATTCTCTGGGGACTGGATTTTGTCATTCAACAAATGGGTTTGGCCAATGTCAATATTCAGTTGAGCAACAAAGACGCGCTGATTGGATTGGGATATGTGTTAATGGTGTTGGGCGTGTTGATTTGGATCAATAAGATTTTTGTTTTTAAAGACAATTTGTTTTTGCGAATGGGGCAAAACACGTTGCTGATTTACATCGTCCATGTGATGTTGATTTATGAAGGTTTATTGGGATTTGGTTTGCCTTTGAAAGCATGGTCAGTGAATTACTCTCCCCAACAATCTTGGGGATTGTCGGCTTTGATCATCTCAGTTTTCTTTTTGATGGTTTGGTTTTGGACCAATAGAGGAAAGTTGTTTTTGACCAGAAAGTAGTCTCTTTCCCTATATTTGAAATATGATGAAACTACGTTTAACAGCGCTGAGCTTTTTGCAGTTCTTTA
>CANEVR010000044.1 GCA_947442505.1 Flavobacteriales bacterium
TGAGCACAAGTGCAATGATGTTGACTTAAAAAACAAAACCATTCATTTTGAGCATGACGGGCAAGAAATACCTGTAGAGTATGATCGCTTATTTGGAACGGATGGTGCGTTCAGCGCTGTGCGTTCACGCATGACCAAATTGGATCGCCATGAATACTCACAGAGATACTTGGCCCATGGTTACAAAGAGTTGGAAATCCCCGCCAATCCTGACGGGACACATCAACTGAGAAAAGATTGTTTACACATATGGCCTAGAGGCGAATTCATGATGATTGGTCTTCCCAATCCTGACGGCTCTTTTACCTGCACCTTGTTTATGGCTTATGAGGGAGAAGTGAGTTTTGAAAAAATTAAAACGGAACAGGATGTGCATGCTTTTTTTGACCAATACTTTCCTGATGCCAAGGCTTTAATGCCTGAGTTGATTCAAGACTATTTCAATCACCCCACCGGCAGTTTGGTCATGACCCAATGCGATCCTTGGAATGTAGGTTCAGATGTTTGTTTGTTGGGAGATGCTGCTCATGCCATTGTACCATTTTATGGCCAGGGGATGAATTGTGGATTCGAAGATTGCTCTTCGCTCGAAGAAATTTTACAATCCACCAATGAAAATTGGGAAGAGGCCATTCCTCAATTTGCCAAAGAACGCAAACCCAATGGGGATGCCATCTTAGAATTGGCTTTGCGCAATTACATTGAGATGCGCGATCTCACAGCCGATCCACGTTTCTTGTTGCAGAAAAAAATTGAAGGTTGGTTCAGCACCAAGCACCCCGATAAATGGATGCCTCTTTACTCGCAGGTTACGTTTAGCCACATCCCTTATCACATTGCATTGGCCAATGGGAAAAAGCAAGATGAAATCATGGCTCAGGTATTGGACATGCCCAATATCGAGGAAGTTTGGAACAGTGAGGAGGTTGAAAACAAATTGTTGAGCCTAATCAAATAAAATAATTCGCGCCCATCTTTGTAAAAAAAACAAAGATGAGACACGTCTTTTTCACCGTCATTTTCTTTTGCAGTCTTTGTGTTTTAGGACAAAGACAATTTCGACCATTACATGCAGAGCCAGACTTCTTGGATCATGGCTGGTCATTTGGTGGCGGTGTTACTGGCATGCTGCCTTACCAAATCAAAACAGCGATTCAACGCTATGATACCATTCAGAGGGTTCCTACTCTGGTATATGACGGAAATATCTTCGCCACCCCCAAAGCAGGGTGGGCCGTTGAAGCCAACAAAATGTGGTTCAAAACCAAATGGAATTACTTCGACTATTGGGAGGCTGGAGCGCGTTACTATTGCTTGCGTGGTTTGGAAAGATTCAATGGGAATTATCCAGGAAAATCAACCGATGAAGGCATCGCCTCTGACAGAAAAACCAAATTCAATTTGCATACCATCGGTATTGAGGCTCGTGCTATTGATATGCGACAATTCACGGATCGTTCCTGGTTTCATCATGGCCCGGTTTTAACTATAGATTATCAAGCATTTCAAAGCATAAAAAAGAAAAACAATGAGTTTATTCAACTACCGGAGGCAATGCCCTCAAGGTTGAGTGGTGGCATCAACTACCAAATTGGATTGGGCAGAAAAAAATTCCCTGGCCTCTTTGTCCTTTATACCATTGAAACACCGCTATTCACCTTTTACCCTTGGGAAGAAAAATGGCCAAACATGAAAGTGCTCAATACCGATTGGCAGCCCATCCTCTTCACTGCTCGACTCATCCTTCTCAAGAAAAGACCATCCAAATCCTGTGAAAACCGACCCAACGTCAACGTTGAAATCGATAAAGATGACCCAGGAAGACACAGCCGAAAAAATGGCTTATTCGAGGAAAAAATCAAACGCGTAAAAGTGAGAAAGCGGAATTAATTTTTTGTATCTTGACACAACTCAATCAAAACACCATTGGTCGATTTGGGATGCAAAAAAACGATGATTTTTCCATCAGCGCCTGGTTTGGGTTCATTGCTCAATAAAACAAAACCTTCTTTTTCCAAACGCGCCATCTCAGCATAGATATCATCCACATCCAATGCAATGTGGTGAATACCTTGTTTATTCTTTTCTAAGTATTTCGCAATTGGACTATCCGGATGAGTAGCTTGCAACAATTCAACTTTGCTCTCCCCCAGTTGAAAAAAACTGGTCATCACCCCTTCTCTCTCTACAACTTCCATCTTATACGGAGCTGTATTCAACAACTTCTCAAAGAGTGCATTGGACGCTTGAATGTCCTGCACTGCAATTCCCAAATGTTCGATTCTTCTTATCATAAACTATTTCTTGAAAACAAAATATACAGCTCCAATCATACAAAACACCGCTGCCCAATGATTCCAATGGAATAAAAGGCTTTCATCAATTGTAAAAATACAATACCCCCGTGGAGGAATCAAAGGTGTAATTGTACTGAAGCAAGTTTTGAGAGGCAGAACCCTCAACGATGGTGCCATCAGTCAACAACCACTTGGAGTCTCCACATGGATCCTGAATAAAAACATGGTTGTCATCCACCACACAAATGCATGGATCATCCGGATTGTGCGTGCTTCGCGCATCATAAACATTAAACTCTTCTTGATTGATCCGATAGATAATCAATTTCACCGTTCCCCCATCGAAATACAAAAAACCAGTAGCAACGGACAAGTCAAAATAGGATGGCTCATTGATGTTGATGGTGAAGGCAAAACTTACCTCTGGTAACAATTGACTTCTGCTGCATCGATCACACCCCCCGAGGGTGAACACCAATAAAAATATGTATACTATCCTATTCACTTCTTGGACACTGTAGGTATAAAAGGCTTCACATAAACTGGTTCAAAATAAGCCAAATCCACTGAATCTCCCATCTTCAAACTTTCTTGAAAAACCATACGAATACTGGGAAGGGTATCGATAAACTGTGTCTCAGCAGGTAACAAGGTTTTCAACTTCGAGGCATTCTCCCCAATCACCATCAAAGGATTACTGGACAATGCATCCACAAAGTCTTCATTAACAATAATTGCTTCGGGGTCTGTCAACGTGCCATCAGAATTTAACCAAGCCCCAAATACCTCATTGCGCCGAGCATCCATTACAACCAAAACATCTCCCTGAAAATGACTTGTACTTTGAGACAACATCATTTCCAAACCTGAAACTGCATACAAAGGAATATTCAAAGCCATGGCCAAACCTTTGGCAGCAGCAACTCCTATTCTCAAACCTGTGTAAGAACCAGGACCACTCCCAACCACAACAGCAGTCAAATCTGAAAACTGAACATTGGAAGACAATAACAACTTCTCTATCTCCTGATGTAAAATCTCTGCGTGCAGAAAATCTTCACTCACCTGATCGAAACTCCCCAATAACCGTTCACCTTCCCATAAAGCAAGACTGCAGTTTTTTGAAGATGTATCAATTCCTAGAATCATTTTTCAGCCTTCAACTCAATCTCACCAATGGTCACTTCATCTCCATTGTTCAATGTCTTAGCCACTTCATCATATGGTCCAGTAATCACCTGCTCATCTTTTGATATTCCTTCAAGTACATGAATAAACTGATCATCCTGAACCCCTGTCTTAACATACTTCACTTTGGCTTTGCCATTGGCATCCAAAACAAAAACACATGTCTTCATTTCGTCAGTCTTCAAACTATCTGACCTTGTTGTGACTGCCTTAATTGGGATACTCATCACCTGTTCCACTTTTTCTGAAAGGATGTCAACGGTGGCAGTCATACCTGGTCTAAACGGTGAATCAGTCCCCCCAGACTGAACCAAGTGTTGATAGGATTGAGGAAGAATACTGATTTTAACGGAAAAATTGGTGACTTGATTGTTGGTAGACCCCGCCATTGATCCTGTTGTCATTAAATTCAACGCAGTATTTCCTATTTCAGTTACTATTCCTTTAAACTTTTCATTTCTAAAAGCATCTACAGCTACTATCGCTGTATCTCCCAATTGAACCCTTACAATATCACTTTCGTTCACCTCAACATTCACTTCCATATTGCTCAAGCCCGATATTTTCATGATGACGTCACCACTGGTCATGTTGTTACCCAATACAGCCTCTCCCACTTCTTTGGTTAATGCTGTTACCGTCCCATCAATAGGCGATAGTATTGTGGTTCTTTTTAAATTGTCCGCAGCCTCATTTCTGCTGGCCTCTGCACTCGCTATTGAAAATTCAGCACTTTTGACACTTTCCACTGCCGCTGAAACTTCAGCATTGGCTGTTTCAAATACTGACCTTGCATTGTCCATCTCAGCAATGGAAATGGCCTTTTCTGCAAACAACTTTTCATTTCTCTTGAAAGTTAATTCCTGCAACTTGGACTGGGCTTGTGCTTGCAACAACCGAGCCTTGGCACTGCTCAAATTGCTCTTGGATGAGTTCAAAGTTGCCTCAGCTCTTTGCAAGGCTGATGTATACAAATCAGGATTTATTCGAACCAACAATTGTCCTTTAACAACATGATCCCCTTCTTTCACCGGCAGTGCAACAATTTGACCGCTGACGTCCGATTGTATTTTCACCTCTGAGGATGGTTGAACTTTGCCACTCGCACTCACCTTTTCAATAATTGTTCTCACAACAGGCAACTCAGCCTGAACGTGGCGCTCTTTCTTATCCTTGGTTAACCACATTACCAATGCAATCAAAAGCAGAACAACTCCCGCAATGATCCAATTTCTTTTTCTTTTATTCTTCATGGTTGTAGTTGTATGGGTTGATTCAAATAAAAATTTAAAATATTGCGTTTAAAAACAAAGTCAACTTTGGACCTCACCAATTGCGCTTTGGCTATATCCAAACGATTTCTAGCAATGCTCAGCTCGGTTGCGTTGATTAATCCGTTGTCATAACGGGTCTTTGCCCATTCATAGGATTGTTCATTTGATTTAAAGCTAAGCTCATTGGCCCGGTAACTTGAAATAGCAGCTTCTGCATTGGTATAAGCCGACTCAATATCCATCTTCAACTGCTGCTTGGCCAATTCCCAATTCAACTTGGCATTTTCCACTCCCAACCTGGACCTTTGAATATTGGCATGATTCTGAAATCCATTAAAAATTGGAACGGTCAAAGAAAAGAAAAAGGATCGATTGACATTGTCTCTCATCTGCGCATCAAATGATTTAACAGCATAATCGTCTGAAAAATAAACTTGCTGAGGAATGGATAACACAACATCATTGGTTCCCATTACTGTTCCAATAGGATAACTCAATAAATCAGGATTACCCGTTATCACACGCGCAGCACCTGAATATCCTGTTCCCAACGATAAGGAAGCGGACAGTCTAGGAGATACACCAGACTTGGCCGTTTTGTAATTGAACTGTGCTGATGCAATAGCAGCCAAGCTAGATTGAATACTAGGCTGGTTGCCAAGAGCAGTTTCAATGACCAATGACTTTGGAGGTAATTGATCACTTACGCCAAAAAGCGCAATATCTGGAAAAGAAGCTTGAAACGTTTGTGATTGCTTTTCATCCAATCGCATAACCTGAATCAAGGTCAACTGCGAAACTTTCAAATTGTTCTCTGCAACAACCTGACTCGCCAAGTCCGACATGTGCTGTGCCTCCATCTCAGACAACGTTCCTGAATTGATTGTCCCTATCTCATACAGTTTCTTCAATCGATTCAACTGTTCAAGGGAATTGTCTGCTGTACTCTTAGCAATCTTCAGCAATTCTGAAGTGAGTATAACATTCAAAAAAGCATTGGCCGTTTGCAAGGCTATTTGATTCTTGACATTCTCTGCGTTCCACTGACTTGCAGCAACGTCTGATTTGGCCTTTTGATAATTGAACCAATTCTGTCCACCCGTAAATAAATCTATCGAACTAGACACTCCAAAGCTATTGCTCTGAATGCGCTCACTGGCAAAGCTATTGGTGAATGGGTCAATGCGCTGTCCCCAGTTGTAACCGTGACTCGCTTGTCCATTGATATTGGGCAACATGGCTCCAACAGCAGTCCATTGCCCATAAGACGTAATCTGCTCATTGATTAATGCCTGCTGCAGTTGAATATTATTGCCTATGGCTTGATCAACACACTTTTCCAATGTCCATTGAGCAATGGAAACAGAATGTAAGAATACCGATAAGAAAACGATGGTAAAAATTCGCATGGTGCTAAAGTACGATGGCACCTCTTTCATTGCGTTGGATTATACAATTTTAGGATTAAAATCCAATCACCTCAATCTCTACGCGTCGATTGAACTCCAATTCCTCTTCGGTCTGAGGGTTGGGATATTTCACAGACTCGCGTCCTCTTCCCATGGTGCTCAATCGATGCTTGGATACAGCGTGGTTAATTAAATAATCCTGAATATTCTCTGCGCGCTTTTTGGCTAAAGCTATCAATTGCGTATCACTCAACTTGGTCTCCGCATTGGCATTCACGTGACCAATGATTCTTACACGAACACTGGGGTGCATATTCATAAACTCCAACAACGACTGAAGCGCATCTACAGATGAGAAATAAATGTTGGTGTTGTCTCCCAAGAAAACAATTCCCTCAGCTACAAAAGTCGCTCCCTCAGATATTGGCATCATTACAACCTCTTTCTGGGCGTTAGCCACATCCATGGGAAACAAATGAAAGAAATAAGGCAGATAGTTTTTTGCTAAAATCGCTCCTTTCAATTCGCGATAGGGATAAGCATCAACTGACTTGCCATCCAAAGAAATAACCTCCAATTCACCGGTATCCAAACGACCTGAGATGCGGCCCACCGGATTTAAAACCAATTGATGATCGTCAGATTGAATTGAAAAATAAAAAGGCTTCATCACTTCCTCACCATCATAATCAGCCCTTTCCTTTACAAATCTAGGCTGAGCGTATGTTGTCAAAAAAGACAATAAGGCAAATAGGATAATGACTACATTTTTCATTTTTAATCTTTAAAAAACGAAATGATTCTTTTTCTAAAAAAAACCAATCCGCCAATGAGGAACAAAAGGTAAGGCAAAAACATAAGATATACAATACCCGTATTCAAACCTTCTGCTATTCCACCATTATCGGCTGCAGCCTGTTCAGCGGTTACGCGGCACATCGCACATTGCGCTTGAACCCAAGCAGAACAAGCCATTACCGCAACAATCAATAGTGCTACTTTCTTCATTGGTAGTATGGTGAAATCATTAAATAAACCACAACTCCAGTCACTGCAACATAAAACCAAATGGGCCAAGTCCATTTAGCCAAACGCTTGTGTTCCGCGTATTCACCAATCAAAGCACGATATGCACTGAATAGAATAAAAGGTAGAATTACAGCGGCCAAAATGATGTGACTAATCAATACAATGTAATAAAAAACTTTGAAATCGCCCGCGTAAGCGGTCTCACCTGTAAAAATGTGGTGCCCGATGTATGACACCAAAAATCCAATGGACAAAATCATAGCGGACATCATCAAACGCTTGTGAGCCCTATAATTCTCTTCTTTTACCATCCACAATGCAAGCACCAACAGCACAGAAACGGTGGCATTAATCACAGCATTGATATCCGCAAACAGATGCTTGCTGAAGGGAAGTTCTACATCCAACTTGATGTACTTTAATGCAACAACGGCAACAAATACAACAGCGGACACCAAGTAAATCAGAAATTTGGCCTTGGCATCATTCTTTTTAAAAGTAGGTTCTAGCATAAAACAAATTTAATCTTCTTCAGACATTAACACACTTAAATCTTTGATTAATTCATCCACAGCTTTGGTGGAGGTACCGTCATAATATCCCCTGATGTGAAAATTCTTGTCTATGAGTGTGAGCTGATCGGTATGAAAAAAACCACCATCCGCATCAACGGAAGGAAATGCACTCAACAAATATCCTTGCTGGGCAAGAGAATAAACAGTGCTATCTGCATTCACAAAAGTCCAAATTGAAAAATCAGCACCATGTGTTTTTGCATAGGACTTCAATACTTCCGGTTGGTCATACATAGGGTCTACAGTATGTGAAAGCAAGGCTACCTTTCCTTGCCACTGCTTGCTTTTTATCTCATCTTGAATACGGGCCATCTGAGAAGTCATGATTGGACAGATGCTCTTGCAGCGACTAAAAAAAAACTCAGCTACAAAAACCTTCCCTTTAATCTGGTCAAATGAAAAGCCTTTGCCCTCTTGATCTCTCAGTCCGTAAAATTTGGGTATGGTATAGTAAACGGTATCTCCTTGTATAACATCATGTGTTCCCAAAAAAGGCAATCGATCTTGGTCCTTGCAACCCCAAATCGAGAAAACCATCACAAGTAAAAAAAAACTACTCCGCTGCATGTTTCTCCTTGTAGCGCGCTATATCTACTTCCTTTTTTAACAAAGCAATGTCTTCAATGATGCTTTGCATATGATACTCCGTGTTCCCATATAAGCCTCTGATGTGCCCCTCTGTATCCACCAATCTGAATCTGGCTTCATTGGACAAATCCTGAATAAAAAAGCTGTTCTTTTCAATGATTGTGACTACAGAATCATCAGCCATTAAAAACTTCCACTTACCATCAAATTTATTGTACTTGGTTAAACCCTTGAGATAGGCTTGCACTTGATCCTTGCTCAAGGAGTCTGGCTTTCTTGAAATCACTACCAACCCAATGTCCGGTTCATTTCGGTACTTGAAATTGACATTGAGCAAGCGCTCTGTGATTTTACCAATGTGAGCATCCGATAGGTCATAAAAGCAAGCCAACCATACTTTCCCTTTCAATGCATTCAACTCAAAATGTTGAAAGTTCTCATCCGTCAGAATGGCATTGGAAACTTTGTGCTCCAAATGCAGGGTATCGCCCTCCAAATGTGTTGCATCGAAGTAAGGCAATGTATTGAAATGGTGTTTTCCCATTACACCGAAAAATATTACCCAAATGAGTGGAAATAAAAAAAGTACACCGATGAGTAAGGTGTACTTTTTCCAATTAGATGTCTTCATGCTTATTAAACCACTATCTCCAAGTTGAGTTCAATTCTTGAAAAGAAACTCCTTCATAAAGACCGATAAAAATCAAATAAAGGATGAATAAAGCATAGGGAAGTAAAACCACGTACTTCAGAATTTTCTTTTCATCACCCAAGTGCATAAAAATCAAAACAATGTACGCAGCTTTCACCAAAGTCAAAACGATAAAGCCTAACTTGATGGTTTCCCAAGTGACCGTACCATTGCGTTTGAAGAAAACACCCATAAACACTTCGATGATTGTAATCACTGTCAATAAAACAGTGACATTGTACAATTTTTTACGTATTGCCTTACCCTCCTCATTCGTATGGGAGTTGTTAATAGCGTAACTGTCGTTTACAATTAAATCGTCTCTTTCCATGATCTTATGATTATACTAAATAGAAGAATGTAAATACAAATACCCAAACCAAGTCAACAAAGTGCCAATACAAACCAATTTTCTCGATGGTTTCATAATGACCTCTTCTATCAAACTCACCACCCAAAGCCATTAACCAAACAATGATGTTAATGACCACTCCTGAAAATACGTGGAATCCGTGGAATCCAGTAACGAAGAAGAAGAAGTTCGCATACTGCTGTTGAACTGCATACTCATTCTTGTGCATGTTGGCACCAAACACAACAGTCTCGTTGGCTTTGGCTTCCCACAACTTTTTGCAATCCTCACCGGTTACCTTGACCTTGCGGATGTCTTTATCATCCTTTAACTCTAAAACGTACTTGTTTAGGATAAGTGCTTCAGGATGCATACTAGCGGCATCCACATGAGCCTCTGCTGCAACTTCTGAACCATGCGCTGCATGTGCATCATGTCCATGTGCATCATGTCCATGAGCATCTGCGGCTGGGGCAGCGTGGCCACCTTCCAATGCATGCTCGTAGGCATGACCGAATTCAGACTCCATGTGCACCCAGTTTCCTGCATTTAAAGTCATTTGAACCTTTTCACCATTTTCCATTTCACCAGTTACGGTTAAAGATTTATTCACCTGGAATCCGCCACCGGAACCGTGAATAAAGTGAGACCACTCCCAAGCTTGAGAACCCAAGAAAAAGAATCCACCAATGATGGTGTATCCCAACCACTTGATAACACCAGCTTTGTCTCTTCTGTGTCCCGCTTCTACAGCCAACACCATGGTTACTGAGGAGATGATCAAAATAAAAGTCATCAATGCCACGTACATCAAAGGATACGAACCGTGCAAAAAAGGCAACGATTCAAATACCTGCTCACCAACGGGCCAGGGATCAGCGCTGGCGTGTCGAATTACGCCGTAAGCAGTCAAAAGTCCTCCAAATGTCAATGCGTCTGATACTAAGAAGTACCACATCATCATCTTACCGTAAGAAACGCCAAATGGTGAGGCATTACCACCCCACATTTCGTCTTTAGTTAAATTTTGTGTATGTCCAGCCATGGTTTATGGTTTTCGGTTGCAATGTTAAGCATAAATCCATAAAAAAAGAAAACCCTTGATGAATTTAATCAAGGGTTTTTCCACGTTGATATGATCAAGAAATATTTAGTAGATGAAAAATAGAAAGGCGAACAAATAAATCCACAAGACACCCATGAAATGCCAATACATTCCATTCGCATACAAGGACATGTAATTCTCCTGACTTAAAGCACCTATTCTCAAACGATTAAGATTAACAGCAAGGTAAATCAATCCAAAAAATAAGTGAATCAAATGCACATAAACCAATACGCTGATCAATGCTCCTGATGCATTAAAAGTGGACATTACTTCAGTGGTTTTGGGTTGCATATGATTAACATCAGATTCAGCGTAAAACTCTCCATTCCACAATACCAATGGTGCATTACGGTATTCTATCCAATAATCAACACCATATTCCCCTGTGAATTTACCCAATGGATTCCACTTGTAGGACTTCAACCCTTGCTCATTCTGTGTAATGGTATATCCCATTCCTTTATCTTTCAGTCCTGCCCATCCTGACATCTGAGTAATTGTAAAAACAATCCCAAGAACCAATGTTGAAAAGACGCCAATCATCGCATTTTTTACACTACCGGATTTCAAAGATCGCACAGCCCAGTATATGGTTGCACTCGATACAACCACAGATGCAATACTCAACCAAAAAGCAGTGGGTACATGAACATGCATCCACATCAATTTGCCTTTTAATACAATCAATGCACTGGTTACACCTCCAAAGAGCATCACCACTGCAAAGATGATGAACCACATCATCATCTTCTTGGTTCTCAATTTGACTTCTGGGGTAACGGAATCAAAAACATCCATTTCCCCATTTTTTACCATGTCTTCCATTTTCAAGAATTTTATATTCGATTAAATACTTCCGCAAGTTGCACCACAGGTAGATAAACAAAAGAAGAAAACATCAAAGATTTTGCATCTTTTATTTCACAACTCTTAAATAGTCTGTATGCGTAATAAGACATCATGATTCCCATGAGTATGGAAACAATGGCTGCTACGTCACCTACCATTGGTTGTTGAATGGGCAATGCCCATGGCAAAAGCGAAACAGGAATACAGAAAAGTGTGTACATTAATATCTGAAATGCACTTCGCTTGCTTCTACCATCTTCAAATGGCAATAGCTTATATCCCGCTCGAGCGTAATCATCCTGAAGAACCCATGCAATGGCCCAAAAGTGAGGGAACTGCCACATGAACTGAACGGCAAACAACATACCTGCCTCCAAACCAAAATTACCAGTAGCCGCAACATAACCAATCATAGGAGGCAAGGCTCCAGGAATGGCTCCAACAAAAACAGCAATACTTGAAATTCTTTTCAAAGGTGTATACACAAAGACATAAAGTACAAATGCCGACAAACCCAATACGCCTGATGCTAAATTTAATCCGCCCCACAAAATCCCAACGCCAATAATTGCCGCCGATACTGAAAGAATGGTCGCCAATTTCAAAGTCATTCGATCCTGAGGTAGGGGCCTATTCATGGTGCGGTGCATCAACTTGTCCAACTCTATTTCCCAAACCTGATTCATTCCATTGGAACCTGCTGTCAAGAGAATTCCTCCTATAACCAAGAGGGACAATGCTTCCCAATCCCAAACCTGCACGCCCATGCCGTATCCAGCAATGGCTGATACAATGACCAAAGAAGACAATCTCAATTTGAATAAGGTAGCGATGTCACGACCCAAAGAATGCTTCTGTACAATATTCTGTTCACTCATGAAGGCCACAAAAGTACAGTCAAAAAAGCCTCATTGTATGCCGTCGCTATCCTTTTCAGGCATCATTTTTAGAAGCCCGTCTGCACCGCTCGCTGCAATACTTTACCTGATCCCAATCCCGTTCCCATTTTTTCCGCCAAGCAAAAGGCTTTTGGCAGACTTGACAGACTTTCTCAGGCAGGTGTAATTTCTTATGCGCCATTGCCTTTTCGCCACAAATGAACCCAATGATGAATGGCCATTCCCCCACTAACCGCCACATTCATGCTATGTTTGGTTCCAAATTGTCTTATTTCCCAGCAAGCATCACAAAGCTTCATTGCTTCTTCACTCACTCCGGAAACTTCATTACCAACCACAAGGGCTGTTGGTTCTGTTATTTCATTAACCTGATCCATAAATGTGGATCCGTGAACTTGCTCCAAACCTATGATGCTGTAACCCTTGGATTTCAATTCTTCCAAAGCATCTGAAATAGAATCAAAGTGCTTCCAAAGCACACTCTCAGTAGAACCCAATGCCGTTTTCAAAATCTCACGATGCGGGGGTATAGGAGTATAGCCGATACAATACACCGCTTCTATTCCCATAGCATCGGCAGTTCTAAAAAAACTACCGACATTCAAACCGCTTCTCAATTGATCTAACACCAAAACCAAAGGGAATTTCTCTTGCTGCTTGAAAGCTTGCGCATCCACACGATCAAGCTCTGCCATTTCCTTTTTGACAAATTCTTGCATCATCTCCAGCTCCAAACCATTGGCAATTGTGCATACACTCCCGGATGATCCATCATATTCTTCATTTGCTTCCAAACTGGGTAATGTTCACCAGACATCTCCTTTAACATCAAGTCAGACTTAGCTTCTGATACATCATTGAACAATGCTTCAAAAGGATCCTGCATTTCTGGCAATACCTTAACATTGTCCTTTAATTCAACACCAAGCTCACTGGCTGCGTAATTCAAAGCATCTGTCAATCCGCCCATTTCATCAACCAAACCCAATTTTTTTGCATCTAATCCTGTCCAAACGCGACCCCTTGCAACGCTGTCCACTTGATTAATTGTCATTTTTCTTCCTTGAGATACCCTAAGCAAAAAATCATCATATATCTGCACAATCATTTCATTCATGCGCTGCATTTCAAATTCATCAAATGGCTTGCTAATGCTAAAGAAATCAGCATGTGGGTGTGTTTCATAACGATCAAAAGTAACGCCCAACTTGTGGTCCAACATGTTCTGTAAATTGGGTATGATTCCAAACACACCAATGCTTCCTGTTATGGTCTGGGGATTGGCAAAAATCTTATCCGCAGAACATGAAATGTAATACCCGCCTGAGGCCGCATAATCACCCATGCTCACGATCAATTTCTTTCCAGCTTGTTTGATCAATTCTGTTTCTCGCCATATCACATCTGAGGCCAATGCACTTCCTCCAGGTGAGTTGACTCTTAATACAACGGCTTTTATATTCTCGTCCATTCTGGCTTTTCTCAATGCACTGGCAATTCTATCACTTCCAATAACATCATCTGAACCTTTACCTGATTGAATTTCACCCACTGCGTAAACCAAAGCAATTGATGCATGATCTGCAGGCATCTCAGCAACAGGATCTCGCTTTATATCGTGATAATCTGCGTAGTCTATCTTGGGCATCTTGTCCGTTAAAGCCATTCCCAATTTCTCATTGACCAAAGCCATCATCTCGTCGTAATGCTTCAATCCGTCTAAAACACCATCCTCAACAGCGTTTTTGGCGTTAACGTATCTCAATTCCGTGGCCGCAGCATTTAACTTCTGCGCATTTATTTTTCTGGATTTTACAATCGCTCCAATCATTTCTCCCCACACACCATCCATGATGCCCTTCATCTGTTCCTTGTTGGGTTCAGACATTTTATCATACAAAAATGGCTCTACTGCACTCTTATACTTATTGTCCCTACCGCGAATAACTTGTGCGTCGACTTCCAAATTGTCCAATAATTTTTTAAAGAACATTACCTCTGCATTGAGTCCAGTCCACGTGAACATTCCTGTTGGATACATATACACTTCACTGGCTGCAGAAGCAATATAATAATCGGCCTGGGTATAATTTTCACCGTAGGCCAACACCCATTTGCCAGAATTTTTAAAACCCTCAATTAAACCACGCAAATCCTTCAGTGTACTGGGAGCTCCGCTCACTCCCCCTACCATCAATAAAACGCCACCTATTTTCTCGTCCTGAGCAGCATATTCCAAATCACGTTTCAAAAAATCCAAATAGAGTTCATCTTTCTTTGATAGAGAGTTAAAATCAAAATTCAAACCGTTGTCATTACCACGTTCAAGAATTGGCTTATTCAAGGCGATCTGAAGAACACTTGTTTTATCCAATGGCTCTACCCCACCTCCAGAAGAGACCGCGATAAGTCCAACAACAAACAACACGAAGATTATTCCCGCTGCAAAAAAGGCAATCAAAGTTCCCAATGCAGAGGCCAATAGCGTTTTTCCAAATCCCATAAATTCAATTTTAATGCTACGAATCTAAATCGTTTTTCATCTAATTGGTGCTACTTTCGTAACCATGATGGAGGAATTGGTTTTTTTTAGCATAGGAGGAAATTTGGGAGATCGAATGGCACTCCTTGAGGAGACTTGTGATTTTATAGATTTCAATATTGGAGACATTGTCATGAAATCAAAAGTTTTTGAAACCGCTGCTTGGGGAATGGATGTTGATACACCCCCATTTCTCAATCAAATTTTAGGAGTGAAAACCGCGATGACTTTGGCTCAAATAGAAAAAGAAATTCAAGAAATTGATGAGTATTACGGAAGGCAACGTTTTGGTGAAGGTTACCACAATCGTGAGATGGATGTTGATGTACTATATTACAAAAATGAGGTACATGAATCGCCATTGATTGTTCCTCATGGAAAAATAGCTGAACGCGCTTTTATCCTTCATCCTTTGGCTGAAATTGCACCTGATTTAAAACATCCGACAACCGGACTAACCAGCATGGAAATGCTAAAAAAATGCACTGATTCTTCTGCAGTAAAAGTTTTATGAACACCTGTCCCTATCAATATTTGGTGATTGAAGGGAACATCGGTTCCGGCAAGACCTCTTTGGCGCAAATTCTTGCCCAAGATTGGAACACTTCACTTGTTCTTGAAGAATTTACAGACAACCCTTTCCTTGCCAAGTTCTATGAATCTGCTGATCGCTATGCATTTCCATTGGAACTAAGTTTTCTTTCTGAACGATTTGCCCAGCTCAAAAAAGAAGTCAACCGAGATATTTTTCAACCCAGAGTTATTGCCGATTATTTCATCTCCAAATGTCAAATTTTCGCTTCCAATAATCTAAAGGATGATGAATGGCAATTGTTCAATAAAATGTTTGACATTGTTTCCAATAGCCTCCCTCAACCGGAGATCATCGTTTATCTTTATGTCAATACCGACAGGTTGCAGGAAAACATCAAAAGAAGAGGTAGAAGCTACGAACAAAAAATCAGCGACCAATATTTGAACAACATTCAATCCCAATATTTTCAGTACTTTCAGCAGCATCCGGAGTTAACCATTCTTATGTTGGACACCTCTGAAATTGATTTTATTGCTGAACCCAAGTGGATTCAAATCATTAAAAAGTACATTGTACAAAAATACAATCCAGGGATACATCGCATCATGATTTCCCAAATCGAAAAGACATGAATAACCTACCGTTCAACACTTTTGAATTAGAACAATATTTTGACCGTCTTTGGCCCATCTGCCGAAGCATCAGTGGAAATGGACTCAGATCTTCTTTCAAAATTCTTCAAGAAATTATTCCTTTGATTTTAAAAGAGTATCCTACAGGAACTCAGGTCTATGACTGGGAAATACCCAAAGAATGGAACATTGAAGATGCCTACATCATCGCTCCGAACGGAAAAAAAATATGTGACTTTTCGCAAAACAACCTGCATATTGTCAATTACAGCATTCCGTTTGAAGGTGAGCTCTCTTTTGAGGAATTGCGAACTCATCTGTTTACCATTGAAAACCAACCCGACGCCATTCCATACATTACATCCTATTACAAGGAGACTTGGGGGTTTTGTATCAGTTGGAATGAGTTGCAAAAATTACCCCAATCAGGAAACTACAAAGTTGTCATTAAAAGCAAATTAGAGCCAGGAGCCATCACCGTTGGAAGTGCTTTATTGAAAGGAGAAACCGATCAAGAAATCCTATTGTCCACCTACCTGTGCCACCCCAGTATGGCCAATAATGAACTCAGTGGACCTTTGTGCATGGCCTTCTTGTACAAAGCGTTGGCTGCCATTCCCAATCGGCGATATACTTATCGCTTTGTCATGGCGCCTGAAACCATTGGCGTCATTGCTTACTTGTCGGACCATGGGGAAGCGATGAAAAAAAATACTGTGGCTGGTTATGTTTTGACATGCTGCGGTGATGAGGCTCCTTTTGTTTTTAAACAATCAAAAAACCCTAGTGGTTTTCTCGAAAAGTGCACAGAACACGCATTGAGTCATTCCGAATTGTCATACACCACCATTCCCTTTGCTGTAGGGGGGTCTGATGAAAGGCAGTATTGCTCCCCAGGCTTCAACTTACCGGTTGGATCCATCACCCGATCCATGTACCACAGGTACAAGGAATACCACACCTCATTGGACAATAAATCTTTTATCTCTTTTGAGGCCATGACAAAAACAATACAAACCTATTATCAATGCATTCAGACCATAGAACAAAATATCACTCCAGTGTGCTTGGTTCCCTATGGTGAACCCAGAATGGGAAAAAGAAATCTTTTACCTTCATCCATCGAACCCAATGACAAAAGGCGAAAAGACATCGATAGAATGTTCCACCTTATTTCATGGGCAGATGGTGAACATGATTTGATTTCCATCGCCGAAAAAAGGAATGAAAGCATAGGAGACTATCAATCCATTTTAAAAAGATTGATAGATGAAAAATTGATTGCTGTGAAATGAGTTCAGGAGTTACCATTGTCATACAAGCCCGCATGGGGTCATCCCGTTTACCTGGAAAAATGCTGATGCCCTTGCACCAGGAAAAGTCATTGCTGTATTGGCTCGTTGAGCGGGTAAAACAAAATCATTCTACCCAAAACATTGTCGTTGCCACCTCTGATCATCACCAAGATGATCCCATAGAAACAGAATGTGACACATTGGGAATAGCTTGTTTTAGAGGCAGCGAATGGGACGTGCTGGGTAGATTTTATCAAGCGGCACAGTTGTTCTCCAATCCACTTGTCATGCGCATCTGTGGCGACTCTCCACTGATATCTGGAGAAATTATCGACTTTGCCGTGCAGCAGTTTCAAGAGAGAAACATAGACTACTTCTCCAACGGGAATGAACCGCCACACTTTGCTGAAGATGGATTCTGCGTTGAACTTTTTCACAACAAAGATTTAAAAGATGCATGTGATAATGCCGTCTGGCTCAGTGAAAGGGAACACGTCACTCCATACATTAAGAAAAACAACACATTAAAAAAGGCTTGGCAGCAATTTCGAAAAGAATACTGCTACAAGCTCTCTGTAGATACCCCAGAAGACTTTGATCAAGTTGTCTGGTTATTTTCAAAAATGACAAACCCTTTAACCTCAGGGATGGACGAGATAATTCAGATCATTGCTGACCATCCAGAAAAATTCAGCATTACCGGCAAGCTGAATGAGGGCTATCAAAAAAGCATACAAGAAGACCGTAAAGTGAAGTAATATGGATAAGGATCTACACTACATGAAATTGGCCATTGCCGAAGCCAACGAAGCATTGAAAAAAGATGAAGTTCCCATTGGATGCGTTATCGTTTGTGAAGACCGAATCATCGCCCGAGGGCACAATCTAGTGGAAAGATTGAAAGATTTCACTGCACATGCCGAGATGCAAGCTTACACAGCTGCCTCCGAATATCTAGGAGGAAAATCACTTGAAAAATGTACATTGTACGTAACACTCGAACCTTGCGTGATGTGCGCTGGAGGAGCTTATTTGACCAGAATAGGTCGCATTGTTTTCGGTGCCTACGACTTGAAAAGAGGTTACACCCAGTTTGAAAGACATCAAGACAATGGACAGTCAATCATTCATCCAAAGACCACTGTCCTAGGGGGTATAATGGAAGAAGAATGCAAAATAATGTTGCAATCCTTCTTCCAAAATAAACGAAACTAAATTAGCGCTTCTTACCTGCTTTGGCAGGAGCACCTTTCTTAGCTGGAGCTGCTTTAACGGGTGCTGCCTTTACAGGAGCATCCTTTACAACTGAAGTTGAAGTTTTACCCATTTTCAAAATTTGGTAAAGTTCATCCTTCTCTTTCAAAACATCACGTAGCATGGAATTCTCCATTCTGCACAAATCCAAAGCATCAGATTCCATCTCGGTTCTGAATCTTTTGGCGTAAAATGTGAAAAAATTGAAATCCAAGACTTCACAAACACGGGCCAAAAGATCCGTATCCATGCTCTTTCTTTCAAAAATTTTATAGACATTGGGGGTTGATACATTCAACAATTTCGCCATCGTCTCAGTCCGCATACCTTTCTTTTTGGCACGCTTTCTAATTTCTGTTCCTATATGTAAATCTTCCATTCCGCCAAATTATAAAAATTAAAGGCTCATGTCCATTGTATTGAAGTTCAACAAATCAGTTTTTTTTCACCTTAAATGATAAAAATACTTGAAACAACTTGAAAAAAAACGCAGTGAAATCAACGGGTCCAAGAGGGCCCACAAATTCAAAAGCCGTTAACTTTGGTAAAATAAATTAATACAAAAAATATTGAGTTTTTAACATTTTTACGCTTCAATCCAAAGCACTTAGCACACAGTGGCTACTTTTTCTCTAATTTTCATTTCCATTTCATTGGCCAAAGTTTCCAAGTGATTTGCTTTTTCAATCAAGTTTGTTGTGAACTCCTTGTCCTTGATTCCACTTGCATTGATTTTCACATTCATTACCGCTCCCAAAACTGCTGCCCTTATGCACAATGCACCAACGCCAGCATCGGTGATGGAATTTGGATTTCCTTCATTCACCATCTGCCAACAAATATCCATTGCCTCAAGTGCTACCTCAGCAGTTCTCAAAGGGATTTCCATTGCATATTTTGAAGCCAACTCTATGGCAGCAGAACGAGACTTTTTCTCATCCTCTGTTCCTTTGGGTAAGCCAAAAGCCTCCATAATTTGATTAAAGGCGTGGGTATCTTCATCAACCAATCGAAGCAATTCTTTTTGTATTTTCATACCACGCTCTGCAACATCCGAAAACGCTTTCCATCTGTGATCCCAGCCGCGTTTGTGACTGCTCAAGTTGGCAACCATTACACCCAATGAAGCGCCTAGAGCTCCAACATATGCGCTAACTGAACCTCCACCAGGTGCAGGACTCTCGCTGGAGGTCTCGTTGGCCAGTTCTCTTGCACTCATAGAAATCAAACGATTTCTAGAACCCATCTTTCCCTCCAATACATACTCAATGATTTTCTCACTGGGATTGAAAGGGGCCAGGTCATCTAGGCCTAAGGATTTAATGGCAATTTTAATTTTCTCTTCGTCGGAAATACCCAATGAGCGTTCTTGTTTGAGTAAAAAATAATCTGCTGCATCCAACATAGACTGCAAGGGTATTAACCCCACCAATTCAGATCCTGTTACCCTAATCCCTCTTTCCGCCGCCTTGCTGCAAGCTTCTTCAAAAGCTACATGCACGGGCGTAATGGATATATCAGTCAGATTCAAAGAAAGTTGTGCGATACCATATTCATCGATGTACCAGCCAATACCTTTGACGCTCTTGAGGGTTCCAGGAATACGAACCGGCTCACCCTTATCATCTAAAACTGGTTTTCCAGAAATAGGATCTCCCTCTCTCAATGTTCTTCCTGCTTCTCTAATGTCAAATGCAATGGCATTGGCTCTGCGCGTAGATGTTGTATTTAAATTGACATTATACGCAACCAAGAAATTTCTTGCTCCAATGGTGGTCAGTCCTGCCCTTCTTACTGTATCGGTTATCATCGATGGTCCAAAATCCGGTTTCCCTTCTGTTGTGGTTATCTTCTCTAACGCTTCATACTCTCCCTTTCTGCAAACTGCCAAATTTCTTCTTTCCGGTATTATCGCCGCTGACTCATAAAAGTAACCTGCAATTCCCAATTCCTCTCCTACTCTTTTTCCCAATGCTCTGGCCAATTCAACACACTCTTCCATACTCACACCTGCAATCGGGACAAAAGGACAAACATCTGTTGCTCCTTGACGCGGATGCTCCCCTTTGTGCGTTGTCATATCAATCAATTCTGACGCTTTTTTAATCAATAAAAATGCCGCTTCCTGAACAGCCGCTGGCTCGCCAGCAAAGGTGATTACAGTTCGGTTTGTTGATGCTCCTGGATCAACATCCAACAACATTACCCCTTTGACTTTTTCAACTTCCGCTACAATGGCGTCAATTTTTACTCGGTCTCTTCCCTCAGATATGTTGGGTATACATTCAATGATTCTATTCATTTCATTCTATTTTCTTAAAACACAATAGTAATACGCTTTCTTTCTTTAAGCAAAGTCTCTTTCCAATCTGCTAATGTTTTTCCATCTTTCAATGATTGTAGAAAAAGTCCTGAAGGAAAAATTTCTCTTGAATTTACTTCAACATTGTTCCATTCTCCTTCCCATTGATTGGTGTACTGCATAATCAAATCACGATAGGCTTCTAATACCGCCAGAACATGATGCAAGCCGATAAACAAATCCTCAAAATCCATACTTCTATGTATCATCAATTTTGTGCTGGCCATATCACGCTCAAATACATTGAAATCACTGAATTGGTATTGATCCAAGAACATGACGCGCTTCTCCGGAAACTGAATTTGAATAATTCTTTGACATTCTTCCAAGCGCTTTCGAATCAATTTCGGCAAATAAATCTGTTCCAAAACCATCTTCTTCAAGTCAAACAGCTTTTGTGAATACAGCTCAATCCATTCGTCTTCATTCAAAGAATCTGTAAAACCCCAATATTTGCACAAATCCAAATTCATAAAACAAAGTTAATGGCATGGTGTTGGTTAGGGGAATGATTATTTTTGTTTTTATGGAAAAGAAATTTTTATTCATGCTATCTGCCCTGATTTTCGGTTTTTCCTTATTAGCCGCAGAACCGCAAAGAACCACCATCAAAGGAAACTATTCTCACAACAATTTTAAAACCATCATCATTTGGTCAACCATTGGCAAAGTGATGGAAGTGGTTGACTCTGCCAAATTGATCAATGGTCAATTTGAATTCAAACCCCGGTTTTATAAACAAGGAATGTATCTCATCGGAGTAAATGAAGGCAACCATGTCCCCATTCTTTTGGACAATGAGCCATTGATAGAACTGACCGCCAACGGACCCAAATTGGAAACCAATTTAAAATACATCCAATCCAAACTAAATATCGCTTACATCGATTATATACCTAAGGAAATTAAAATCAATAACGCCATCAGAGCAGCGCACAAAAAAGAAGGAAATGACAGTACCATTATCCGACTAAAAGAAGCGCGTTTGGCCGAAATGAGAGACTCCTTGCGTCGCGTTCACACTGGCACATTTCTAGACAAACTCATAGGATGGAAGAGCGACATACTTCCTTTGCAAAAGGAAACATTCTGGAATAATTTTGACTTTAATGACACCGCAATTGTCCGTTGCACCGTGTTAAACGATCGTATTCAACGTTATATGCGCAAATTCTCAAAAGGAGAAAATTCAGGATATATTCAATGCATTGAGGAAATTTTAACCAAGGCATCCATCAACGATGCAGTATATGAATTTGCAGTTTATCAGATGATAACAGGTTTCTTTGAAAGTGGAATGGACAACATAACAGCCTATTTGATTGATCAAAAACTGAATGGTGAAAGTTGTGGAGAAGATGACATTCACAAGTTACTGACCAAAACAGCCAACTCCATTCAACAGTTAACCGTTGGACATAACCCTCCCAATTTCCAAGCTAAACTCAGAGATGGTAGCGCATTTGAATTGAATAATGTTGTAGCAAAAAACAAATACACCGTCCTGATGTTCTGGAGTTCTTGGTGTGAACATTGCAAAGCTGCTGCTCCTGAAATAAAGGCTTTTCATGAAAAGTACAGCAAAGAAAAAATCACACTGGTTGGATATAGTTTAGACAACAATCAACAAATGTGGGAAAATGCGCTCAATGAAAGAAGTTTTGTATTCCCCAATATCTTTGGAGGAAAACAATGGGACTCGCCTGTTTCAAAATTGTACAAGGTCAATAAAACACCACTGTTCTTTGTAATGGATCAAAATGGCACCCTTCAACTGAAGGCCAAGAGCATTCAAGAAGTAGAGAAATTTATTGGCAGTTCAAAGTAAGCCTTTTCTATCTTTGTTTCGATAATCAGTTTTAACCAAACCAATGGACCCTTCCCGATGTATATCAAAATTACCAAAGAGCTGCTGGCAGATATTCGCCGCTCCATCGCTGAAGGGAGGGATACTGCATTAGAAAATCTAACCATTGAACTTCACCCTGCCGATTTAGCGGAGCTCATCAATGAATTGCGTCCTGAAGAGGCCGTTTATCTATACCGCACCTTGGATGAGGTGCGTGCGGCTGATGTCATGTTGGAATTGGATGAGGATGTCCGAAATCAACTATTGAGTACCCTTACATCAAGGGAGATTGCAGAAGACCTCATTGAAAATTTCAACAGTGATGATGCAGCAGACGTTATTGCTGAATTACCGGAGGAGAAACAGGAAGAAGTAATCGCCCTTATCGAGGACAGTGAGGCCGCCAGCGACATCATTGATTTGATGAACTATGAAGAGGGCACTGCAGGAGCGTTAATGGCCAAAGAATTGATCAAAGTCAATGCCCATTGGAGTGTTGCTATGGCCATCAGAGAAATGCGCAA
>CANEVR010000045.1 GCA_947442505.1 Flavobacteriales bacterium
AATTTTGGTCATTACAACCTGAAGGGCTGAAACACCTTCCTTGGCGTGCATATCAACAGGGATACCGCGACCATTGTCCTCTACGGTGATGCTGTTGTTTTCATTAATGGTAACGTAAACGGTATCACAATAGCCAGCCAAAGCCTCGTCGATGGAGTTGTCCACTACTTCATACACCAAGTGGTGTAATCCTCTGGTACCGATGTCTCCGATGTACATGGCAGGGCGCATGCGCACGTGCTCCATGCCTTCCAAGCTCTGGATATTGGCGGCAGTATAATTGGCTGAATTGGGGTTGCTTTCACTCATGGTAATTACAATAAATATTTGTTTGGTTTCTAAGGTCTAAAAATCACTTGTAAAGCTTCATTTACAAGGCTTTCAAAGATACAATGGTCCTGAAAAAAAGGCATAAAAAACGGGGGCCTAAACCCCCGAATCTTGTTCACATTTCATCAACAAATTGAACCCTTAAAAAGAGAGAGCTGCTCCCAATTGAAAGAGGATTCTTTGTTGATCGTAACCATTCCAAATCTGATAACGCTGTGCGATGGTATTGTAAACCTTGGCCCAAGCCGCAATTTGCTTGTTGTATTGGTATTTGACCTCCAAATTGGCGTCCACAAATCCACGCATCTTTTGCTCGGCAATGTTGCGCTCGTTCCACTGTAAACCATTGTTAAGACCCAAATCCGTTCCCAATGTATCCTGAATCATGAGGGCATAGCGATCACCGATGTAATGGACCTGTGCAGCGATATTCCACTGATCATTGAATTTGAAACGCCCCGTGGCTGTTCCTTTCCAATTGGGCATATTCCAAGCCCTTTGCGAACCTTGAACATCATAGTAATAGTAATGGGCCAATAAATCCCATTCCCAATGCTCACCGCTGCGCATCATCCAACGGGCGTGGGCATCGATACGATCCATGTTGCCATACAACACATTGAAACGATTGCCAAAAGATGTATTGAAATCATTGGCAAAGAACATTTGATTCTCGAATCGGTTCCAATTGGCACCCAACTCATATCCCATTTTGGAAGAGATTACACCATTGATCCCAGCATAAGCCTCCAATTTGTTATTCCGATTTTTGAGCAAAGGATTGGAGATGATGAATGCGTTTTGCTCCATGATGTTGTGAAAGGTATTCAGCTCTACCCCACCCTTGACTCCAGCATATGGCAGAAGTAATCCATCCATGATGTTCCATTTCAATTCCAATTCAGGATAGAAATTAGCGGGTTTCTCTGCATTGGGTTCAATGAACACGCCCATTCCCACTTTCACCCGCAAGTCTTTCCAAACGGTGTAGGCACTGGGTTGAAAACGAATGATCATGTTGTCCTGCTTGCGCGACTGAACCAACGAATCATCCGCAGTTAAGGCCACGGCGAGCGTATTGTAATTCATTCCATTTCCGGTGAAGGAATTCCATTGAAATCCCAGATCCACCGCAAAAATCTCTGTCCTGACCATTTTGCTCAGACCCAATTTGCTGTCGAGAACATTTTCTTGCTCACCATAGCGACCCAACCCATGATTGAAACGTACAGCGCCATTGTAATTCAGTTCTGTTGAGTCTCGCGAGAATTTATCCAACTCCACAGCCCCACCCATACTCTGCCACAATTGGTGATCACCAGAAATCTGAACCAAAGAGTCGGTCAGACCTTCAAAAGCGGCGCCGTAATATTGATTGAGGTTTCGCAAGTAATTGGCAGACCCTTTGACACTGAAGTGATCAAAGAAATAACGACCATACAATTGCCCTTTGTTCTCGCTATAATTGCTTTGCACCAAATTGCTATCTGGGACAACGCCGCCTTGGCTGCTCAAATGATAAATACGTGTTCCCCAATCACCTTTTTTATTTCGACCTGATGAGTAATGCGCATCCACAACCGGCGTGAAGTAATTGCCCAAGCCCGCTACGACGTATCCATTCTGCAAGTTGGGCAGTTTGTCAATCACATTGATTTTGGCAGCAGCCAACTTCTCGGGATCTTGGGTGGTTACTGAAGGGGTTGGTAAAAAGTTGAACTTGATTTTTTCCATCTTGGACTTTTGCTCAATGATGGCAGGGTTGGAACTGATCTTGCCAGCATCGCGCAAGCGAATCTTCAATTCCCCGTCAAACTCTGCACTTTGAACCATGGAGGTATCAACCTGTGCCAACAAGCCTGTTGTATAAAAAAACAACAGTCCAAAAATGATTTGCTTCGCCTTATTCATTGTTTCCTCCTTCTTTGTTTTCTATTACCGGTGCGGTTTCTTCAATGTTGATCTCCTCTATAACTTCCGGCTGTTTCAATTTCTCCAAAGCTTCTGCTTCTTTCAGCGCAATGAGCTCGAGCTTTGCCTTGGCCTCGTCCTTTATTTTGACATCCTCTACATTGGTCTCAATGGCTTCAATGGTGGCTCTGGCTTGGAAGAAATCGCCCATTCCGATGTAGGTATCCACGAGTAATAAAAATGCTTTATTGCGGGGCTCTTCAAAACCACCAAACTGGTCCACCAAATCATAAATCTCTGCTTCGGCCATTTCGAAATTGGCTTGATCATAGAAAGATTTACAACGCAAATATTTCACCTCTGCAGCCTGACGACCACCTTTCTCGATGATCACCGCCCAATCTGCTCGGGCCAAATCGAACTCTTTGTTCTCTGCTCTCATCAAACCTCGCCATTGGTAGGCCGTGTTTTTGACATCCTCAGGAATGCCTTGGTTATCGATAACCTTGTTGGCGTATTCCATTGCATGCAGAAAATCCTTTTTGTAATAAAAGCAACGCATCAAACCTACTTGAGATTCCAAAACATTGTTCTTGGAAACCGCCACTTGCTCCAACTCTGTATAATGTTGCGCAGCGATATCCCAATTTTTTCTATTGAACTGAATGCTTGACGCTGTCAACAATGCATCTTCTGTATACTCGTTGAATGGTAGGGCAATCACTGCATTGTAGGCATCCAATGCGCCGTCTTGGTCATTGGATTTGTACAAGCACTCCGCCAGCAAATAATTGGCTTCTGCAGCATGTAATGCAGGCTGAAACTGTTGGATGTACTGACGCAACTTGGGAACAGCTGCTTCGCAATTCTCAGAGAAACCCAATTCAGCAGCACGAGCGTACACTTCCTCTTCGATATCGCTATCGCTGACATTCAACACTTTCAATCCTTTGATTTGTTGTTGAAAGGCGACGTCTTCAATCAACAAGGGCTTGACGATGGCAATGGCATCCAATAGGATGGGATCATTGGGAAACTTGGTCACCAATTGATTCCATACTTGCTTCAACTTCTCCAATTTGTTTTGCTTGGCGAACAACAAGCATTGATCCGCCAACGCCTTTTTGGTATAGGCGCTTCCTTCGTGGTCTTTGAAAAGAATAGTGTAGTATTCCTCTGACTCAATCAATCGATCATCCATCAGATAGGATTTGGCCAATTCATAGATTGCATCTACTTCATACTTTGAGCCAGGTAATTCCTTGAGCATGGATTTGAGTACCCAGGTCTTTTTATCAGGTTGTCCCAAATAACCATAAGCCAAACCTTTCTGATACATCGCGTAGTCTTTGTTGCCTTGGCTGTCGTCCGCTACTTTGTCATAATATACAATAGCGTTATCATATTGTTTGTTGACAAAATAAACATCGGCAACACGCAAAATAGCGTCATAATTTTTTCGTGGGTCTTTTACACCATGTGTCTCTATGAACTTTTTAAAATAAGGCAAGGCTTCCATATACCTGGTCTTGGCCACTTCCGGATCCAATTCTTTTCCAGCTTCCTTAAACTTGCAATATCCTTGTCCATAATAACCAGCTCCGTGGTATTCTGTTTCAAATACACCGGGCTCATCAAGGAATTGCTCATAACGTTGAAAAGCCAGAGCAAAATCATTCTTCTGGTAAGCTATCTCAGCCATCCAAAAACGGGCACTTGCAGAGATGCGCTGATCGATGGGATAGGTGAAGGATTGTTCAAAAAACTTCATCGCTTTGTCATACTCTCGAGACTGATATAGCTCTACTGCTCTGTTGTAGGATAAACTTTGATAAGCTGCCTTTACAACATTGTCTTTCTTTTTGATTTTGTCCAATGAAGCCAACGCCTTTTCATAATTCTTGGTCTTCATGTAAACATTCAGCAAGAATTGGTAGGCCTCATCATGCTTGGGGCTATCAGGGTATTTGGCCAAATAGGCTTCGAAAGAAGTGATGGCATCATCAAAAGGATCAGAGGACAATTCAAAGGCTAACTTGGCAAAATTAAACATGGCATCTTCTTGCAATTCCATATCAAAAGCCATGTCTCGTGCAGCACCAAATGCTTTCCATGCCTCGCGCTTGTTGTCCATTTTGATGTAGCACAAACCTTCATTGTAAGCCGCCATTTGCCCCAGTAAATCCTCCTTGCTCTTGGCTCCACTGTAACCGTCTACTGCCTTTTGCCATTGCTCACTGCGCTGATAGGCAAAAGCCAAACGGTATTGATCTTCTCGACTCATTTGGCCTTTTCCTTTCACCTTGGCAAAATGCTCGAGATAAGGAATGGATTCCGCATAGCGATCTTTGTTGAAGTAGGCATCTCCAACCAATTTTTGAATTTCCGCCGCTTTGCCCTCATCCAATTGAGTGGCTGCTTCCAGGACTTCATTGCTGTAGGCGATGAGTTCGTCATAACGCTTTTGCAAATAATAGATCTGTGCGATATACAAGGGAACACGCTCACGGAAGTTGGGATTGTTCTTTAATATTTCAAAACCCTCCAATGCTGCGGTATAGTCATTGTCCTCATAGGCCAAATGGCTATACATGTACAACGAAGAAAACTGATAAACGCTTTCCTTGTCTTTAATAACAAAATACTCACCGCGGGCTCCTTTCTTATCTCCTTTGCTGTAAAGTGATTCTGCTCTGTAGTAATGAAATACAATTTGATCTTTTGGAGTCAATGAGCGCAAGTCCACCTTTGCTAACCATTCCAGGCATTTGTTGGCATTCTTCTTTTTGCCATAAAAAATACCCATTTCAAAATAGGCTCTTTCCTTTTGGGGAGAATCCGGGTGGTTGCGAATGAAAACATCCATCAAAAATTCTGCATCCTTGTGATACAATTCCAGAGCGCAACGGGCGATGAAGTATTCTGCATTGGCGCATTCCATCGAAGTATTGATCTGACAAAACTTTTGTCTGTAATCTTCGAAAGCTTTGCGAGCAGGCGCAAATTTGCTCTGTTCAAATAATTCTACTGCATGCTGATAAGCCTGCTGATCATTCCAGAGTTGAAAAGGTCGTTGTGCATTGGCAGTCAATGCCAAAATACACCACAGCATACACACCATCCATCCACGTTTCATAGTCATTTGCAATTTGTAGTAAAAATAACGGAGCCGAACAAGGATAATTGTTCGGCTCCGATGTAGTTGCAAACGAAAGATTGTGAATGGCAGCGGACTATTTGGCCTCTGCTGCTTTTTTGTGATCGGCTAAAAACTGAGCCAATCCGCTGTCTGTCAATGGGTGTTTCAACAATGCCATGATGGCGCTCAACGGGCCGGTCATCACGTCTGCACCAATCTCTGCACACTGAATAATGTGCATGGGGTGACGCACACTAGCAGCCAAAATCTCGGTATCGAAACCATAGTTATCATAGATGCCTCTGATTTGTTCGATCAATTGAATGCCATCCGTAGAAATATCATCCAAACGACCAACAAAAGGAGAAACATATGAAGCTCCAGCTTTCGCTGCCAATAATGCTTGCCCAGCTGAAAAAACCAAAGTGCAATTGGTCTTGATTCCTTTGTCTGTAAAATAACGAATGGCCTTGATGCCATCTTTAATCATTGGAACCTTCACCACGATATTGGGATGTAAGCTCGCCAACATTTCGCCTTCACGGACCATGCCGTCAAAGTCTGTAGAAATCACCTCAGCACTCACATCACCTTCTCCTACGATCTCGCAAATGTCTACATAATGTTTCAGTACGCGGTCTGTACCTGAAATTCCTTCCTTGGCCATTAAGCTGGGATTGGTGGTTACGCCGTCTAGGATTCCCAAATCTTTGGCTTCTCTGATTTGGTCAAGGTTTGCTGTGTCGATAAAAAATTTCATGGTTCAATATTTGGTTGCAAAAATAACCCATACCCATCATTACTTTTGAACCATGTCAGAAAATTTTTGGAAAATTAGTTTTCAGTTCATGTTGCTCAGCCTTGCGCTGATTGTCGGTGACTGGATGATGGATGGCGTAAGGATTGTCAGCAATTTTGATGCATTGCTGGCGGCATTGACCATCATGGTCCTCAATCGGTTTGTCAAACCTTTGCTCATTATCCTTACCATTCCTGCTACCATCTTCACCTTTGGTCTATTCATTTTGGTGATCAATGCGCTGATTCTATTATTGGCCAGTGAGATCATCGAAGAGTTTCAAATCAAAAGCTTTTGGACGGCGGTAGGTCTTTCATTGTTTCTGAGCTTGGTTCAAATCATTTTTGGTCAAAGCAAAAATGTGAAATTTCAAGTGAACCGCGGAGGACCCGATGAGATGGGGGAAGATGATTTGAGGTAATTCAATTCATATACTCCCAAGCTGAAACATAACCACCGCTTTTCTCTACCCAATCCATCCATTGGGCATAAAAAGAATCATTGGCCAAGGTTGCACTGTCACCAATAACAATTAGCCCTTTCTTGGCTCTGGTCATAGCGACGTTCATTCTGCGGTAGTCTTTTAAAAATCCAATTTCGCCCTCTGCATTGCTTCTAACCAAGCTGATATAAACAACATCCGCTTCTTGTCCTTGAAAGGAGTCGATGGTATTGACCTCCAAATTTGGCATGTCCTTCAATGCCTCTTGCATGCGTGTTACTTGCGCTCTATACGGGCTAATGACAGCAATTCCATGGTGTTGACCCGCTGACCATCGCTCCAGATGTTGGAGTATCATCCTGATCTCTTCTTCATTTTGCAAACTCTCCCCTTCAGAACCTTTTTGCTCTTCAAATCCACAACCTGCAGTGTCTAAAAAAACAACAGGTGGTTGTCCTTCATGCCAACACTGATCCTGAACAGAATCATGCGCCTTCAATCGCTCTTGGTAAAATTTAAGATTGGAAAAATGCATGATGGTATTGTTCATTCTGTATTGCGTATCCAAGAAAAAAACAGCCTCAGAATTGTTCTTTACTACAACATCCAATAAGGTGGTATGGAGCGGTTTCACTACAAGTTGATTTGATTTCACCGTGGGTGGCAATTGATGGGGATCACCTGCTAGCACCACCTTATCCGCATGTGCAATGGCCACCAAACATGCTGATGCCAGAGCTTGCCCAGCTTCATCAATCACTACCACATCCCACTTCCTTTCTTTGATCAAACCATGATTGGCTCCTATGAGGGTGGCTGCGACAACTTGACTTTCTTCTATGTGTTTCTCAATGAGGTATTGCTCCCAATCTCGCGCTTCTTTCTGAAGATTCTTGGCCTCTTGGAACAGCAATCTGCGTTGATCGGCCTCTTCTTTTCCGAAACTACGTTTGTACTTTCCGCCCATCTTCTTGAACTCAATTGCTCGCTTCTTCAGTTCGCGGATGCGCTTAAAATCCGGATCTCTGGCCAGCAATGCATCAATGGTCATGGCTTGATTGTCCTCTTCCACTTTGGCTACATTTCCTATCCTAACACCTTTCAAACCAGCCTGAACGCACTGTTGCAAAAGATGATCCGTTGCGGCATTGGATGAAGCTGTAATCAGAATTTTTTTATCCAGCTTGGCCAATTCAACAATGGCCGCGACCAATGTGGTGGTTTTTCCAGTGCCCGGAGGACCATGCACTACAGCAACGTCTTGTTGACTTAAAATACCATGAACAGCTTGCTGCTGTGAATTGTTGAGATGATTCAAAACAGGCAACTCAACATCGTCATTCTTACCCTGTTTCCGCTCCCCAAATAGACACTGTCGAATTTCCCACAAACGACCTTTTTCCAAATTGATGAAAAAGTTCAAAGCATGAAACATCTCTTTGAAACTCTTTTCATCAAAGAGCACATCCACCCCTAACTTGCCATTGTCTATCCAGTCTGGTAACTCATCACATTGAAAAGTAATTTTCATGCGCTGATCATCAACAAAGCCTATGGTGCCGATTAATCGCTCACCAAAAGAAGTATCCGCTTGACTGAACAAGGAAACAGGATTACCCGCTTGAAAAGCATGGCCTTTCATGGGCCTTGGATTCTCCACAAATAAAAAAGGATAGGCGCCAAGGCCATAACCGTCTTCTACTACTTTAATTGGAAACCAAGACATACCTTTTTCACGGCGCTGCTGCGGTGAGGTTTGAGATAACCAAGTCTGACTCCACTCTTGCTCATGCTGATGCTCAGCCTTTAACGCCGACGCCCAACTGGCCAATTGCTCTAATGCACTCATTATTCTTCAAAAAAAATCCCTCCGAAGAGGGATTTGAATTTTGTTATCGGGCGATGTACACATCCCCATGGAAATATTTATCATCCTGATTCTCGAAGTTTTGCAAGAAAACAAAATAATAAGTTCCTTCAGTCAATCCTTCACCTGTCCATGTATTGTTGTAATTGTCATTTTCATAGACCAAAGTTCCCCATCTGTTGTATACTTTCAGCACTGAGCCTGGGAATTTCAACACGCAATTCTCATCTTCATCGCACAAATACAGTCCACCGATTTGGAAAGTGTTATTTCCTGCCAAGTCGCTGTTGGGCGTGAAAATATTGTAGGTAGTGATTTGACAAGGATCTCCCAATACGGTGTAATAATAGTAGTCCTTATAATCACAATCTTGATCAATCACTTCCAACGTGTACGTAGTAGAAAACAAGCTTGGGATGGTGTAGGATGATGTATATCCTACTGTGTCCACTTGACCAAGATCAGGCGAAAAATACCATGAATAGGTATAAGAATCTGACAATGTGGAGAAAGGATATACCATCTCAAACTCATCACCTTGACACAACACCGTGTCTACAATAACACCACCAGGAATCAACAAGGGTGGCACATTCACATAGATAGAATCCGAGGCAAAGCACTCAGGATCTTGATTGGATGTTACCAAAACGTTGTATTGGACTTGATGGGCAGCTGCTACATAAGGCGTCAAACCAAAAAGTGTGGGATTGGCAATATTGGTTGCAGAAAGGAACTGAATGGAATCACTGGTCCATGCATAACTATACGTGATTCCTTGCGCAGGATTGGTGAGCGGGTTACTTGCATCTACATCAGGCAATTGCAAAGTTGTGTTGCAATAATTGATCAATGGATCCAACGCAACTACAGGAGCAGCATAAAACTCAACAGTAATTTCATCGGTATACTCACAACCATGATTGTCCATCACATGGTAGATGTATGTATTGGAGACTGCTGCATTCACAATGACATCAATGGAGTCACAATTTCCGCCAGGATTGGCAATGACAACATTGTTGCTGGTGGTCCAATAAGAGGAGTCACAAGCCTCACCAATTACTGGTGTAAAGCTGATGGTGTCTGGATAAAACTCTTCTGGAAAATGCACATTCCAATCAAACACATAACCATTATCAGAACCCAATACATCACAAATCTCTAGAATCCAGTCGCCGTTAATGGGACAGCCTAAAAAGTTGGTAAAAGGCTCGACAGGCTCATAATCACCTGCCGGTAATGTTCCACCTGCATTTTGAACCCAAGTTCCATTGGTTGATTGTGGTGACCAGGTATAATCAAAACCTACACCAGGGGTCAAATCGGCATCAACATCAATTGGCTGACCCAAAAGAGTGGCGGCACCACCATTGTTGTGCAATACAACCGATGATCCGTCAGGACAGCTAATGGTGATATTGATATCGCCCATGTAACTGTGCTCAAAATTGAGGAATACATCTACGATATCATTCACAGAGGAAATGACAGGACTACCAGGGAAACCTTGGAAAGTAATGGTATCACTGAAACATTGCGATTGGTCATCTGGAATAAACAAAAATCCATCAATTGGATTTGTCGGTACATTGGACCAATTCACTTCATTGAAATTGCTCAACAAAGACAATGGAACACCAGTACAAATTTTATTATCCGTTTCAGATGTAGCCAATTGGATCACAGGAGTGGTAGAAACAAAAACCAAGTAATCAATCAATACAGAGTTGGTACAGCCGTTGGTATCCGTCACATACAATTGAACCATGTAACCACCTTCCGCATCAAATGTATGGTCAACTACAGGCCAGCTGGTCGTATCTACAGAACCATCACCAAACTCCCAAATGTGGGACTCATAAATCCCGTCGTTGAAGAATTCAGTTGCTGAAGCATTGAAAGTAATTTCTCCTTGCTGGCAGATGCGAGCTGGAGCAGGACCTTCTGTTGTAGTAACCACCACAGCTGGGTTGACACAAGGGATACCGCAACTGATCTCAGCACTGAAGTTACCCACACTCGCATCGGCATCTGATGTAAACACAACGGTTAAACAACCAGAAGGATCGGTACTGTAAAAACTTTGATTCTGAATATCCGCACCCGTATATGTTCCAACAAGAGGAGCGTTGGCATTGTCGCCATTGTAAATGGACAACTGATCACCGAATCCCAAATCAAATACGTTAAAATCCAAAGCCGAGATTTGAGGCAAAGGATAAGCGGGATCAGGACAAACCACTGAAGTATCGTTGGAATTGGGAGAGTAATCGCTAGGCTGAAGGCCATCATCTGTCAAGAAACCGCCGCAAGCAATAATGAGAGGTTCACCGATTCCGATTACTTCGCCCTCAACACAGTTGTCATTGGTCAATACAGGAACAACGATGTCGATAGAACCGCCACATTCACCAGCTGTGGTATATGTCACAGTGAAGCTTCCAAAAGTTCCAACGATGTCTGGATCAAAGATACCATTGGCGTCTACTCCCAAACCACTCCAAACACCACCTGCAGGTTCTGCTTGCAATTGAACAGGATCAGTAGATTGACAAATCTCAGGAACACCAGGAGAGCTCGGCGTTTGATCACCAACAAAGGGACCACCATTCACAGTAATGGCACAACCCAAAGTATCAGTCAAAGTGAAACTAAAAATATCACCATTCACCAATCCTCCAATGGTCAAATCTGCACCATTGGTTAAATTTCCAATGGGAGTGGCAAAAACGGTATTGGGTGTCAAACCTGAAAGTTGAAAATAATTGTCATTGAGGGCAGGATCACCTTGTGTTGGATTGTATGTCACAGTGCCATCCAAGCAACTGGAAACGGGTAGCACATAGTTAATTCCGGGAACCATAGTAATCTCAACAAGATCACCAATCGATGAACAGGCACCTGGCACATAGATGGTTCCTGTTATCTGATCATACAAAGTTACCGGCGCAGCATAAAAGTGCAATGGCCCTGTGTAAACTGAATTCCCAGTTAATATGTTATTCATGGCACCACCATTGGCGGTGTTGTTCATTAAATTAAATGGATAGGTGCCGTCTAACCCTGAAATAGAAGCAGGCCAAATACCCGCATAAGCAGGATCTGCAGTCACATTACCCGAAAAAATGGTGGGGATATCAGTATAAATTGCCCATGCCATACCAGGATTGTAATCAACGTTGGGGTCATTAACGTCTGCTGAAGAAACCACTGTGCCCGTTGCCGACCAGTTTTGATTTTGACCAAAGCACAAAACGCGCGATGCTGGACCTGTAATACCCGTTCCTGCCATGGTGTTGCAATCGATAATACAATTTAGGCTGGCAAATAGTTCTTCAGCATTGCAGCCCAATGAACCGATTACCTCTGCAAATACAACGTGATTGGCACCGGCATCAGCCGTCAATCCAGTCATTGTGTATGAGAAAATCTCTCCAGATATAACACTCACGGTATCCATCGGCATGCCATCTAAACTCAAAGCCACATCGTATGTACCGCTGACTGTATTGTTTAACACAACATCAAATTCAATGCTGTAAACTTGATTCACTGTATCGCAATCGTTGACGATGATGGGACTTAAATCCAATAAACAAGACAATGGTTCAACGCAGGTTACAGTTGCTTCAAACCCTGGAGATGGAACAAAACCTGGCACGTGATAGGTAATCAAAGTGTAACATGTATCAGACATCGTCAACACAGAATCCGCTCCAAATGGGCTATTCAGACTGTTGAAAACTATATTCTGTGCCACTGGTGAAGTCAACAAAGTTGCTGGATTACCGCCCAAATACTGCTCGATTTGACTGAATGGTCCAGCATAAACCACAAATAAATCCCCAGACAATCCATTAAAATTGAAATTCCAATTCGACAATGTCATTTGTGCATTCACGTCCCATGAATCGCTGCAAATTTCAAGACTTTGGTATGTTTGTCCTGGAGCTGCTGTCATGTTGCCTGCGGCGCCACCATTGTCTGAAATGTAGGCTGAACCACCCTCGCTGCAAAGCAATACGATACTAGAGTTTCCATCCAATTGCGAGGAGTCGGGAAGAACGCAACCTCCACTTTGATCCAAAACACCAAACATGAAAGTATCGACCAAACCACATTGACCATTGTCGGTGATTTGAACAGACCAATCACCTGCATTCAAATTGTTCACTGAGTTAGATGTGTTACCAGCCAAGGCACCCAACCATTCAAAGTCAAAAGGTCCTGTTCCGCTAGGATTCACCGTAATAGATCCTGTATTGGGGCAAATTTCGTTTTGAATGTTTTCATTGGTTACAATGGGCTGAGCCGTGAAATTAAATTGACCCGGTGAAGGATTTTCATTCCCTGAAACCAAAACACCACTACCATCACAAACAGCGTAAATGGATTCGCCATCTTGGGTGTTTCCGGTAATATGCTGAATCATTGGATCATTGATTGAAAGATTCACTGTTACTGCACCACAGCCAAAAAGATTTGCAGTGGTTATTGATGGTGTCTGAACAAATTGACCATTGCCCCAGTAAATACCATGAATCACCATACCCTGTGGATTGGCGAGTACCAACTGTTCGTTATTGTTGGTGAAAACACCAATATCATTGGCATTTCCGGAAGTACATCCGCAAGTAGCGATATCCAAATCCAAATTGGCAATCCCGGAATTCATTGATCCAATGGTGAAAATTGCACCCGGCTGTATAACCGTTCCCTGGGGAAAAGTCACCGCCCAATCCCCATCTGTGAGAATGAAACAACTCAAATCAAAGGGTTCAACCCCTGTGTTGATCAACTCCGTCCATTCGGCTGTGTTGGGCATACAAGATCCATCACATGCATTATTGGGATTGTTCATCACCTCATTGATCAGCACTTGTGCCTCAGTGGTGATACCAGAAATGAAAATGAAGGTGGCCAATGCAATGACCGATGATATTTTTTTAATCATGATTCAAAAAAAAAGCCCACGAAGGGCGTGGGTTTGCGTTATTTTTTTTTGTTGATGGAACCCTGGTACAAGCGCTCAATGCGCTGACGGTTATTGACCATCACAACATAACCTGAGTTGCCTATTCGAAAATTTTGGAATTTATCCAAAGGCTTGATGGTGGCGAACAAATGACTTAAATCTACTTGCCCCATGGTCTCTTCTGACCAAGTAACACCATTTGGGAATAGGTTGGAGATGTCTTCAAGATTGGCAGACTTCTCAGGATGATAGGTCATTACATAGGCTTTCTCTTGGACAAAAGCATCTGGAACACTGACTTGAGCGGACAAAGAAATCGTCAACACTCCAAAAAATAGTAGAAATACGTTTTTCATAATTATTGATTTCACAAGTTTTCAAATATAAGGCTTAAATATCAGACCTCCTAATGCCCATTTTGGTTGCCCAAATATTTTTTTTTGAAATAGATTTTGAATTAAAATTTATCCGTGTATATTTGCACCCGCAAAATTGCACAGGCGATCTCGTAGCTCAGCTGGTAGAGCAATACACTTTTAATGTATGGGCCCTGGGTTCGAGTCCCAGCGGGATCACTAAGAAAAACCTCACGAAAGTGGGGTTTTTTGTTTTTTATCATGCATCGTCTCCATAAATCTGTTACTCTTTTAAGTAGATATTGACTACTCAAACCTCAATTGCCTCAAATTTGCACATGACATCCTAACCAACGACACCATACAGAGCCTCTCAAAAGAATATCCCTCGAATGCCCCGTCTTGTTTTTTCGACCAAAAAACGTTGAATCCGATTGATCTCTTCCACTTGTTTTCGTGCAGTCCAAGTTTCATTATAATTCAACATTTGCTGACCTGGTTGATCATCCATTCCTTGAATACTAATCTCAATGCCGAAAATTCCGTTTTGGCAGCGAGCAGTATCAAATCGTTCATCATGGGTTGTGAGAATGCCAAGCGATGCTTACCTTTGCGATGCTCGCCCAGGTGGTGAAATTGGTATACACGTACGCTTGAGGTGCGTATGGAGCAATCTGTGCAGGTTCGAGTCCTGTCCTGGGCACAAAAGAAAAGGCTGAAATAATTCAGCCTTTTTTTATTTCATTGCATCTACCTGGTGCCTTATGCTTTCGGCATGCAACGCTTCTAAATAAGTTTTAAGAAAACGAAGTGATAATCCTTCATCTTCACCTTGGGCTTGGCGGCTCTCTAAAATTTCTTTCCACCGATTCAATGAAAAAATGGTCAGATTTCTTTCCTTCTTATAAAGTCCTATTGTATCAGCCAATTTCATTCTATTGCCTAGCAGGTGGATAATTTCTTGATCCAACGCATCCATCTCTTGTCTCCACTGTTGTATTTCAGGACAATTTTCTATCAATTCATCCGTAGTGTTTCGGATGGTAATGGCATCCATCAATTGCCCCAAAGCTTCAGGCGTCAGTTGCTGCGCGGCATCACTCAGTGCAAAATCAGGTGAACAATGAGATTCAATCATCCAACCATTCATATTCAGGTCAGCTGCTTTCTGTGCTACTTGCAAAATCAAATCGCGCTTACCGGCAATGTGACTGGGATCGCAAATAATGGGCAAATCCGGCATTTCTGTTTTCAATGCGATGGGCATTTCCCACAGCGGTTGATTCCGGTAAATAGTAGGCGATCCGGTAGAAAAACCCCGATGGATGGCTGCAATATCAGAGATACCTGCATTTTGAATGCGTTCAATGGCTCCCATCCAAAGGGCCAAATCGGCATGCATGGGATTCTTGATGAAAATAGGAATGTCCACACCCTTCAATGCATCGGCAATTTCTTGCACAGAAAAGGGATTGGAAACAGTGCGCGCGCCTATCCAAAGTGCATCAAAGTTGTTTTTTAAGCATACCTCAACGTGCTGGGCTTTGGCGACCTCTGTGAGGATAGGCAAATCAAATTTCTCTCTGGCTTCCACCATCCATGGAATACCTGCATCACCCATCCCTTCAAAGGAATTGGGGCGGGTACGTGGTTTCCACAAACCGCCACGAATGGCTTTGACTGCAGGGATCTTAGACAATCCTTCGACGGTGCTCATCAGCTGTTCACGACTTTCCACACCGCAAGGTCCTGCAATTAAGAAGGGTTGACCCTTTGCCACCAAATTTCTTATTGAAAATTTCTCCATCACGAGACAAAGGTAATCGGGTATGCAATAAAAAAGCCGTCACAAGGACGGCTCTTTCAAAAAATTATCTTTTATCCTTTGGGATGCAAATGAGAATGTCTACGGCTGTATAAGAAATAAACCAATACACCGATTGCGCCCCAAATCAAGAAAGCATACCAAGTATGAATGCGCACGTAAGACATCAAGAATACGTTGAACAACGCACCTGCAGGAGCAACAAAGTAAATGAATGGTGTTTTGTATGGACGATCCAAACCTGGCTGCTTGATACGCAAAATCAAAACAGCTACACATACCATGGAAAAGGCCAACAAAGTTCCCATCGAGCACATTTCAGAGACGCTGTTAATAGGAGTTAAGGCTGAGACAATAGAAATAATAAAACCCACCAAAATGGTTGAGCGGTAAGGAGTTTTAAAAGTTGGATGAAGTTTTCCAAAAATATTGTAAGGCAACAAACCATCCTTGGACATTCCCAAGAAGATACGGGTTTGACCCAACATCATCACCAACATGACAGACATCAAGCCTGCAGTTGCAGCTATGGTGATCAAATAAACAGCCCATGTTATTCCAGCACCTTCAAAGGCAGAGGCCACAGGAGCTTTCAAATCCAAATCGGTGTAAGGAACCATACCCGTCAAAACCAAAGACACTGCGATATACAATAAAGTACAAATCACCAATGAGGTGATAATGGCAAAAGGAACATCCTTCTTTGGATTGATTGCCTCACCCGCTTGAGTAGACACAGCGTCAAAACCGATATAGGCAAAGAATACAATGGTCGCGGCAGTCAATACTCCTCCGAATCCAAAATTAACTTCGCCAGTAGGATTTCCAAGGGCATCCAGAACGGGTGTTTCAGCAGGAATGAATGGTGTCCAATTGGCGGTATCAACAAAGAATGCACCGGCAAAAATAACAAACAACACAACGGCTACTTTCAAAATCACAATGATGTTATTTGTTTTGGCAGCTTCTTTAATTCCTTTTACCAAAATGGCTGTGATGACCCAAGTAATGATAAAGGCCAACAAATTAAACGATGGACCACCATGGGAAACAGGATCGTTGGTCAAATAATCTGGAATATGAATGCCGAACAAGTGCAATAATTTATTGAAATATCCGCTCCACGCTACGGCCACCGTTGTGGCACCCATCATGTATTCCAAAATCAAATTCCAACCGATGAACCAGGCAAACAACTCTCCAATTGTTCCATACGCATAGGCATAGGCTGAACCTTCCACGGGTAAAACAGACGCAAACTCCGCATAGCACAATGACGCAAACAAGCATCCGATACCAGCAATAATAAATGACAAAGCCAAAGCTGGACCAGCGTGATCATGGGCTGCAATACCGGTCAAAGTAAAAATACCACCGCCAATGATGGCGCCTATCCCCAATGAAGTCAATCCCCATCTGGTCAACACGCGATTCAATTCACTCTTGCTCGCATCCGCATGATACGCCTCTACAGGCTTCTTTCTCCAAACTGACATAAAATTTCCTTTAAATTTTTGATTTCACAATGATAATCATTTTTCGCGAACAAAATTCAGGTCAAATGGTTTTATAGCCATGGAGAAGGATTTAAAAATTCAAATCGATGAAATAGGAGATCAGCACGTCATGACCTCTATCGAAACCCCAATGCGGGCGGATGCATTTGATTTAAACGAAGATGAAAAAATTGCGAAAATTGAAACACATTTTGCCGCAATCATGGATATTCTGGGATTGGACCGCACGGACGATAGTCTTTCAGGAACCCCACATCGCGTAGCCAAAATGTATGTGAAAGAAATTTTCTCCGGCCTGCTTCCTGAGAATCGTCCAGACATCAAACTCTTTGAAAACAAGTACCAATACAAGGAAATGTTGGTAGAAAAGAACATCACATTCTTTTCTAATTGTGAGCACCACTTTGTTCCCATCATGGGTAAGGCGCACATTGCCTACATCAGCAATGGTCAAGTGATTGGCCTATCCAAGCTCAATCGCATCGTTCAATACTTTGCCAAGCGTCCACAAGTTCAGGAACGATTGACCATTCAAATTGCGAATGAATTGAAAAAGGTTTTGAAAACAGAAGATGTTGCAGTCATGATTGATGCCGTTCACTTGTGCGTGAGCAGCAGAGGCGTACAAGACATCAACTCAGCAACTGTCACCTCCTCATACAGCGGTGCCTTCCAAGACGAAAACAAAAAAGCGGAATTCCTCAAATACATTCAACTTTAACATGGCCAATTATCTTGTTGTGGGAGGTACCCACGGTATTGGAAAATCACTTGTTGAACAATTGTTGCTCAACAAACACCAAGTATGGTTCACCGGAAGAGGGGAAAGCCATGACGAATTACCCGGTTCAAATGGAATTACCTGGGCACACAATACTGAATTTCCAATGCATGAATTGCCTGAAGTATTGGACGGCATCGCCTATTTGCCAGGTACCATTGAATTGAAACCATTCCACCGTTTGACCATGGAGCAATTCCAGGAAGAAATGAATGTCAATACCTGGGGAGCCGTTCAAATATTGCAAAACTGCTTGGGTCTTTTGAAAAAATCTAGTCATCCGTCCGTCGTTTTATTCAGCACAGTAGCGGTTCAAACGGGGATGCCATTCCACAGTTCCATTGCATTAGCAAAAGGAGCATTGGAAGGACTGACCCGAAGCTTGGCTGCAGAATGGGCACCATTGATTAGGGTCAATGCCATCGCACCTTCGCTTACGGTTACGCCACTTTCCGAAAAATTGACTGGGAGTGCTGAAAAAATTGAGTCAGGAGCGCAACGTCATCCATTGAAAAAACTAGGGACAGCGGAAAACATTGCACAAATGGCACATTTCCTCTTGACAGATTCATCTGCATGGATGACTGGTCAAATCCTTCATGTCGATGGAGGAATGAGCAGTGTTAGGGTTTAAATGCCCTGAAAGAAACCATCCAAATCTTGCAGATTGTAATACAAGACACTGTCCATATATACAACAGGCAGCGTTACCCTCGAGGTTTGTTGATCCTTCTGTTCTCGAATCAACTCCCACATCTCTCGCTGGTATTTTGGCTCTGCAATGCTTCTTTCCTCAAAGACTATCCCGCGTTGGGACAAAATCTCCAATGACTTCTCACACCTGGGACATCCAGGTTTTGTATACATCACGAATTTGGGTTTATAATCTTGAACAACATTGCTCTGACATTGAACAAAAAGCAGCAATGTCATGACTGTCCATAAAGCATTTCTCATGGTCCAAATCTAGCATAAAACATTGCTTATCTTTGATGCATGTCACTGTTTTTCATTCGGAGAGCATTCTTTTTTGTAGGACTATTTCTTGTTGCCTATTGCTTTTTATTGGTAGTGATTGGACGCAACATGAACCTCTCCTTTGGCTCTCAATTTTATTATCCCGAAGGTGGAGCAGGACATAGCCAATTGCGATTTCAGGAAGCGGCATTGCAGAGGAAGATTGATCTACTCTTCATCGGATCCAGTCATGCCTATCGGAATTATGACCCCAGAATTTTCAAGCAAGCAAAACTAAAAGCGTTCAACCTCGGCAGTACCGCGCAAACACCGGTTCAAACGCTTCAAATACTAGAGGAACTTGGCGAAAATTTATCTCCGAAATATTTGATTATTGATTTCTTTCTCCCGCTCTTTTATAATGAAGGAATAGAATCTTCGATTGATTTATTGGCCAACACCAACTTTTATCCCGTTTTTTTGAATGAGCACGAAGACATGAAATGGTACAATGCCCTATTGTATCGAACCATGTCCAAAAACATCTTGCATTTAAAATCAAAAACGTGCTCAGAAACCATCGGCACAGACCAATACATCCGCGGGGGCTACGTTGAAAGCCATCAGCCTTTTAACTCAAAACATGAAACCCCAAAACCATCTGGCCATTTGAACACAAAACAAATTCAAGCATTTGCCAAGGTCATCCAATGGGCCAATGACCGAAGTATAAAATGGATGGTCGTTCAGTCTCCAATGATGAATGTCCAGGCTGCAGTATCATACCAATCATTGCCCAAAGAAATTCAAACTTTGATTCCAGAAAATCAATTCATCAATGGTCAACCCTCAATGTCAGTTATACCGGAGTTTTTCATTGATGAAGACCACCTTAATGTGAAAGGAGTCAAGGCCTTTGATTCATGGCTTTTAGACACCTTAAGTAAAAACACTTTTTTTGATTAACTTGCTTCCATGAAAAATGCCATATTTCTATTCATCGCTTTTATCTTGTCTTTAAAAACAATGGGACAAGCCCCCCAAGGATTCAATTACCAAGCGATCATTAAAAACAGCGCCGGTGAATTAATGCCCAATCAAAATTTAAGTCTTAGACTTTGCGTTCGACAAGGCAGCGCCAACGGTGCTATTACCTATCAAGAAATAAAATCTTTAAGCACCAATGCTCAAGGTCTTGTAACAACGGTAATTGGCAGCGGGCCCGCCACCATAGGTACTTTTTCTAATTTGGACTGGAGTCAAGGTCAAAAATACTTGCAAGTAGATTTAAACTTCGGTCAAGGCTGGTTATTGTATGGCATTGAACCTTTTCAAAGCGTTCCGTTTGCTTTGTACGCAGAGACAACTTCTGTTTCTGTAAGTCAAACAGGCGACACCCTACAAATTGGACAAAACAATATTATTATTCCAGGCGTTAGTGCCGCCAACCACATTTTTGGATGTACCAATAGTGCTGCATGCAATTTCAATCCATTGGCCACAGACAACGATGGTAGCTGTCACATAACTGGTCAAAGTTGTGATGATGGCGATGCTGCAACCACCAATGACCAATACAATGCACAATGCGTTTGTGCGGGAACCGTGTCCTATAGCATTGGCTCGCAAGGTCCCGCAGGAGGGTATGTCTTTTATGACAAGGGTTCCTATTCCAATGGTTGGAGATATCTGGAAGCCTACCCATCAGAGGTCCTTGGAACTTGGGGATGCCAGTCCACTAACATCACTGGAACCAGCACTGCTATAGGTACTGGAGAGAACAATACCTCGCTGATTCTTGCTGCATGCAACCAAACCAATACTGTTGCTTATTTGATCAATAACTTGGTCATTGGAGGATTTGACGATTGGTTTGTGCCATCCAGAGATGAATTGGCACGCATACAAGATGTGCTTGTCACACCCAATATCGGAAATTTCTATGCAGGATTCTACTGGTCATCTTCTCAAAACACATCAGTTTACGGATATTTCTATGACTTTGAATTTGATTTTTCTGATATTCAAAGCAAGAGCACGACGATCATTGCGCTGCCCGTTAGATCTTTCTAATATTGCAAGTTAAAATGTTCCTTCTGGAATCGTGGGGCATGACCATACACACCCCAATGCAGAAAGTCTAAAGTCAACAGATGATTGGCATTTGATACAATTTTACTCCAAGCTTGCGTCATATCGGGTGACCAATGAATGTCATCCATGATGACCCATGCATCTTGACTCAAATGAGGTGAAATCATTTCGAAGTACTTCAACAATGCATCACCTTGATGATGCCCATCGATCACCACCAAATCCCATTGGTGAATAGGCAATATTTCTTTCAACTGCTCATCGAAGGACCCATTAAACAAGTGAACACGATGACCATATTGCTTCAACCAATCAACTGCTTTATTGTGCAAAAAGGGATCACCTTCTACACTGTAAAGTTGTGCTTGACTACAACCCTCCAACAAATAAGCAGAACCAATCCCAACGTGCGTTCCCATCTCCAAAATGTATTTGGGTTGAAACCGCATGACCCACCTGCACAAGAATTGGCCTTTCCTTGAGTCGCTTGTTGCTTTTCTAACTGCGTCACCCAGGTGTCTTGTTCTTGACCGAGAGCCGGCGCCAAAATCTAGAGGCGTCCATTTTTCTTGCGAACCCGACAGCCATTTGCGATGAACTTGAATTGCATTAACCGACTCAGGAAGGGGTTCCAACAAATCCTTGTCCATCAGTTGATACACCAAAGGAGAATGAACACCATGTCGCTTTTGCGACTTAAAAAAATGCTGAACGCCTCGGACCAATGAGTGCCAATACCAACGCATAAACTATTTTGACTGACCGTCCATCCACTTTTTGAACTGATCCAACATTTGATTCATCGCAGGCAAACGACGAAAATAAACATATGATTTGTTGTACTCCATTGCAGGAATAGCAGGAGTGCCCATCAGGGTTGTTCCTGATTTTTTGACATTTCCAGATACACCAGTTTGGGCTGCAATTTTGGTTTCATCTGCCACAGTAATGTGACCGGCAAAACCAACCTGCCCGCCAATCATGCACTGCTTGCCAATTTTTGTAGAACCCGCAACACCACATTGCGCTGCCATGACAGTATTTTCTCCTATTTCAACATTGTGGGCAATTTGAATCAGGTTATCCAACTTCACTCCCTTTCTGATGATTGTCGATCCCATCGTTGCGCGATCGATACAGGTATTCGCGCCCACATCCACATTGTCTTCCAATACAACATTACCAATTTGAGGCACTTTCTTAAAAACACCATTGGCATCGGGGGCAAATCCAAATCCATCGCTACCGATAACTGCATTGGCATGCAACGTACATTTTTTTCCAATCACACAATCGTGGTAAATCCTAACTCCGGGATAAATGACCGAACCTTCACCAACCGCAACTCTATTCCCAACATTCACATTGGACTGAACGATAACATTGTCTTCAATAACAACTCCCTCCCCGATGGTTACAAAATCGCCAATATGCACATTCACACCAATTTTGGCAGAAGAAGCAATTACAGCATGGCTACTGATAGCAGGTTGGGGAAGCATAAATTGATTGTAAGCTTCCAACAATTGCGCAAAGGCACCATATGCATCCGCCACACGAATCAAACTCAAAGTAGATGGCAACGGTTGCTCTGCTTCAAAACCATGGGCTACTATGGCCACACTGGCCTCTGTTTGGTAGATAAAAGGGGTATACTTTGGGTTGGACAAAAAGGTCAATGAACCTGTTTTCCCTTCCTCTATTTTAGACAATTGACTGACTTCAACATCTGCTCCTTCCAATTGACCTTGGAGCATCATGGCTATTTGAGAGGCTTTGAATTTCATGCGATACGAAAGTAGTAAAATAAATCAATCTAGTCGCCCCCCAATCCCCTTAATCAACTCAAAAAAATTGGGAAAAGATTTACTTACGGACTCTGCTGTGTGAATGGTCAATGCTGCTCCAGCAAGGCCCATCACCGTTAAAGCCATGGCCAATCTGTGATCGTGGTGGGCATGAACATGTGCGGATTGAATCAACTTGGGATATATTTTTAATTCATCACCTCTGATAACCGTATTAACACCCATTTTAGACCACTCGTGTTGAATGGCCTTGGCTCTGTTGCTCTCCTTGTCAGCCAAGCGATGCGCACCCTGTATGATAGAAGGACCATCGCCAAAGACTGCCAAGGTGGCCAAGATGGGAAACAAATCGGGACAATCCGTTGCATCAAAATCAAATGACTTTATTTTAGACTGAAAAACCAGATATCCATCTTTCTTTTTTTCTAC
>CANEVR010000046.1 GCA_947442505.1 Flavobacteriales bacterium
GCTGCCAAGTCCATTGATTGGGACTGGCGATTATTGGCCGCATTGTGTTATCAGGAATCCAATTTTGATCCTTCAGTGGTATCTCGCCATGGCGCTTTTGGTTTGATGCAATTGATGCCGGAGACAGCTTTGAAGTGTGGATGTGATAGCACGGATACAGTGGCGGGCAATATCCAAGCTGGAGCGATGCTGATCAAGCAATTGGACAAGGCTTTGGCCAATAGGGTGAAGAACAGAGAGGAAAGGTTGAAGTTTGTTTTGGCCTCTTACAATGCAGGATTGGGGCATGTTTTGGATGCCATTGAAATTGCGAAATACAACAAAACCCCCGATACCTTGTGGTTCAATCACGTGGAGAACGACTTGTTGTTGAAAGCACAGAAAGAATACTATACATTGCCTGGTGTCAAGAGCGGGTATTGCAGGTGCCATGAGACCTATCATTTTGTGCATCGGGTATTGAGTTTTTACGATCATTTTAAATCCAAAGTGAAATGAAGAAATTGGTCTTAATCATTGTAGCATGCATAACCATGTTCTCATGCAAGGACAAGGATAATCATTGGGAGTTGACCTTGAATGTCAAGGTAGATTTGGGGATGTCCAATTTGTCCGGTGTAGAGGTCAAATTGCAGGGTAAAAAATTATCATCAGGCGTTTACAGCGATGTTTGGACGGACATTACTTCTACCTCCACTGATGGCTCAGGCAATGCCAATTTGCATTTTGAAAGAGATAACTATGCAGCCCTTCAACTGGAGGTAATTCGCTCTCAATATTTCACAGAAATCGTCACCCTGAGTCCAGATGACTTCCAGGTGGGTGAGGTATTGCAAAGGCAAACCATCATGACGCCAATGTCTTCCGTTTTGGTGTATTTAAAAACAACCGATGCTTCTGCGAGTATTGATTTGCAGGTATTCTCCAGTCACCCCCAATGCAATTGTGATGATATGGGTGTGTTCCATGTTGATGGATTGGAAGAGCTCAGCAAAACCTGTTATGCACCTGGAGGAAGGTATTTGAAGTACCAGATTGATTCCAATGGCCCTTCAGGTCCTTTGCAATATTTTGATAGCTTGTACATTGAACCATTTGTTCAAAATACTTTGGATTATATTTACTAGATTAACAAGAAGATAATGAAACACAAACTAATTTTTGGCCTTTTGGTCGCGTTGTTTTTTAATACTACTGCTGGCGCTCAGCAATTGCCCAACGGATTTACTGATCAGGAATGGCAGTTGGTCAAATCGGGTGAAGTTACACCTGGTGTTTTGCCCAATGGCATTACTACTCCTCCGGTGGGTAGTCACCTGCGCAGCGCGGCAGAGTGGGAGGAAATTCAATGCCTCACCATTGCTTGGACTGGATATACCAATATTTTGAAATCCATTGTCGCTGCCGCCAAATTGGAAACCCGCGTGATTATTTTGTCTGAAGATGTTCAGGCCACCCAAGATTATTTGTTGTCCACGCAAGGAGGAACGGCATTGCCCGATTTGAACAACGTGACCATCTTGCCTTGCAATTTTGATTCGATTTGGATGCGGGACTATGCGGGCAATACCGTGTATAAAAATGAAGTGGACAGTTTGGTCATGGTCGATTGGATCTACAACCGACCAACCCGTCCCAACGATGATGCTTCGCCTGAGTGCATCGCAACAGAATTGAATATCCCCTTGCACACCATGACGGTTGCGCCCAACGATTTGGTCAACACAGGTGGCAATTGGATGGTGGACGGATTGGGAACAGCTTTCGCCAGTGATTTGATTTTGGAAGAGAACATTGCAGGTAATCCGTATGGTGTTTCTGCGAAAACTGAATCACAAATCGATGGCATAGTCGAAGATTATTTGGGCATCAATCGCTACATCAAAATGAACACCCTTCCTTACGATGGTATTCATCATATCGACATGCACATGAAATTATTGGATGAAGAAACTTTGTTGGTGGGTGAGTATCCCGATGGCGTTTCAGATGGTCCTCAGATCAATGCCAATATTGAATATGTATTGAGCAATTACAATTCTGCTTGGGGAACTCCTTATCACATTGTGCGCATACCCATGCCGAGTTCTGCAACAGGTGGTTGGCCGAGCACTGGATCTTCTTACAGAACTTTCACCAATGCCGTTTTTGTAAACAAAACCATTATTCTTCCTACCTACCGCGAACAAGTGGATACCACAGCGCTTCGTATCTGGGAAGAGTCCATGCCCGGATACAACATTGTAGGTATCGATTGTGATAACAACACGTCGAACATCATCAGCCAAAGTGGTGCCATTCATTGCATCACCCATAGCGTGGGTGTAGAAGATCCGATGTTGATTACGCATCAGTCTTTACAAGACACTGACAACGATCAAGATCCTTACAACGTGACTGCATATATCAATCACCGCTCGGGAATTGCCAGTGCCCAATTGTATTGGAGGTTGTTCGGAAATACAACGTACAATGCGGTGGATATGGTGAATGTTGGCAATGGAAATTGGCAAGGTTTTATCCCTGCCCAGGCCGTGGGATCTACTATTCAGTATTATGTTCAAGGGGAAGCTGTATCAGGAAAGATTCAAGTTCGTCCCATCACTGCACCGGCAGGATATTGGGATTTTTCCATTGTGGGAGTGAATGCTGTTGCCAATATTTCTCCTGTTTTAGAAACCAAGTTGTTTCCCAATCCTGCCTCTGCGATCACTTGCATTCGTTGGAATGCGCCATTCACATCTGACTATCAAGTGGATTTAATGGACATGACTGGAAGAAAAGTTTCTAGCTTGTTCAATGGAATGGCATCCATAGGTGAGAAGCAGATATTTTTCAATGCGAATGAGTTTCCAGCAGGCGTTTACGTGGTGCAGATCAAGCACCAGTATGGGGTTCAAACCATTCATTTTTGCATACAATAATGAAATCAAGAAGAAATTTTTTAAAGGCGCTTCCAGCATTGGGAGCGCTTCCTTTTTTAAGCTTCAAAGGTCTAGAACGGAAACCAACAGCGACGAAGAAGCGTTATCAAAAGGGATTGGTATTGAGTACTTGGAATTTTGGTTTAAAAGCCAATGAGGCGGGAGCGGAATCATTTCAAAAGGGAGGTAAAGCGGTGGACATGGTGGAAGCTGCAGGAAGGAGAATGGAAGATGATTTGAGTGAGTTGTCCATTGGTTTGGGAGGATTCCCGGATCGTGATGGTCATACTACCTTAGATGCATGCATCATGGATCATCATGGCAAGGCGGGATCGGTTTGTTTTTTAGAACAAATCAAACATCCGGTTTCGGTGGCCCGCGCCATCATGGAAAAGACACCGCACGTGGTGTTGGTGGGTGAAGGAGCGCAGCAGTTTGCATTGAAAAACGGATTTGAATTGGATACTTATAAAAATCCGGAAGCAGTCAAGGCTTGGAAAGAGTGGTTGGTGAAGAGTGAGTATAAGCCGGTAATTAATATTGAGAACCATGATACCATTGGTATTTTGGCCATGGATGCACAAGGCGATATGAGCGGAGCATGCACTACCAGTGGTTTGGCGTTTAAAATGCGTGGTCGTGTAGGCGATTCACCTATTATCGGATCAGGATTGTATGTGGACAATGAAGTGGGCGCAGCCACCGCTACAGGGTTGGGAGAAACCATCCTGCGATCTTGTTCTTCATTTTTGATTGTGGAATTGATGCGACAAGGAATGTCTCCGCAAGCTGCATGTGAGGAGGCCATTCAACGTTTGGTGAAAATCAATACACCAGGTATATTAAAGGTGGAAGATTATCAAGCCTGCTTTTTGGCTTGCAATGCCGCAGGAGAAGTTGGAGCATACAGTGTGCATCCAGGATTTACTTATGCCATTTGGAAAGAGGGAAAGGCTGAAGTGATTCCCTCAAAAAGTATGTTAGGCTGAAAATTTGGCTTGAACTTCTTCTAACACAGTTGCAGGACCGCCGTGGTGTTCAAAGATCATTGCAGCAGGAAACTTCTCGTTTTTCCATTGGATCAAATCACTTTCATCTGAAGGGCTGACGGCTCCTGTGAATACAATCATATCCAATGTTTCGGATTGGTATTCTTCCAAGATTTGTTCAACAGCGGCATAGCCAACTACAGAGAATCCGCCTTTCTCCAAAATAGATTGGATATTATCCACCATGTATTGGTGCTTGCCGAGAATCAATATTTTTTTGGTTGCCATTTCTTCCATACCCACAATTTTTCGCGTTGCAAAAGTAAGCCTTGGAATCAATTTTTGGGTTTAATTTGTTCATGATTTCATTAACATGTTGAATTATTTACGAATAACCCGTCCTATTAATCTGATAATCATAGGTCTAACTGTTTTGATTCTCCAATGTTTGGTGAAAACACCGGACAATTGGCTTTCTTTTGAAACATTTTTAATGGTGCTCAAGTCCTTGGTTTTGGTTATGATTGCAGCAGGCGGTTATGCCATCAATGATTATTTTGACCAACGAGCCGATGCCATCAATAAACCAAAGGAACAAATTGTGGGTGTTCATCTAACGGGTAAAAGGGCCATTTTGATTCACATTCTTTTGAGTTCATTGGCGACTTTCTCATCCTTTTTTCTAAGCCATGTTTACCACAATCACTTTTATTGGTCGATGTCTTTGATCCTAATTTTTGCTCTTTTGGTTTACACTCCTTTTTTTAAGCGTACCATGATTTTTGGTAATGTTCTGGTTGCAGCCATTGTGGCTTGTTTGCCATGGTGGGCATTGATGGATATTGTTCCTGCTTCTCTCTACTCCATGGTATGGGCTATGGTATTCTTTTCCTTCGTTTCCAATTGGATTCGCGAGGTGGTCAAAGATATTCAAGATGTTGAGGGTGATGCTGTCGGTCATTACCGTAGCATTGCCTTGGTCAAAGGTATCGGTTCTGCTGCCCAATTAGTCAAATGGGCATGGTTGGGATTGTTGTTCAGCGTTATCGTGTTTCAACTCTTCTTATTAGAACCAAAAAACAACCTCTCGCTCAATTTGATGGTGGTGCCGGGATTGTTGGGTTGGTTTCCGACCTGGATAGCGAAGGAACCTGCTGATTTCAAGCGCATCGCTCGGTTGATGAAATTGTGGATGGTCTTGGCTACAGCTGGATTTATTCTACTTTTTGTATGATATCTGATAGCATTTGAAAAACGAGGTGGGTGGGCAAACCCATGACGTTGTAATATGAACCCTTCAACTCCTCAATCGCAATCAATCCCCAAAAGTCTTGCGCACCATAGCTGCCCGCCTTATCCATGGGGTGGTAGTGGTCAACGTAGTAATCCATCCATTGCTCTTCCATTTGCGCAAATTTGACCTGTGTGCTGTCCCATCTTGAGATGGTCTGATTTCCTTGCTGTACAGTCACTCCGGTGAAGACCGTATGCCATTGTCCATTGAGTTGACGCAACATTTGAATCGCTTCTTCCCTGTTGATGGGTTTGTTGAGCGCAGTATTGTTGTGCCAAACAATGGTATCCGCTGTAATGATGATGGTATCTTCATTATATTTACTCTCCAATGCGGCCGCTTTCTTTTGTGATAAATAAACAGGAATCTCGTGTTCCTTTAATTCAGAAGGGAAATCCTCGTTGATGTCCAATCCGATGGATTCAAAATTCAACCCCATGGATTGCAATAATTCCCTTCTTCGGGGCGATTGAGAAGCCAAAATGATTTTTAATTCCTGAAATTTATCAATGTTCATCTTGCTAAGGTATTGCGGTAAAGGACTACCTTTGCGCATGCATCAACAAATTTTAATTCTTGATTTTGGTTCCCAGGTGACCCAATTGATTGCGCGTCGTTTGCGTGAATTGAATGTGTATTGTGAAATTCATCCATGGAATAAAATTCCGGAGATTTCTACTCAAGTAAAAGGTGTGATTTTGTCTGGTAGTCCTTTTTCTGTTCATCAGGAAGGTGCTCCCATGCCTGATTTAACAGCTATTTATCAAAATTTCCCTGTTCTTGGTATTTGTTATGGAGCACAACTCATGGCCATTCAAAATGATGGTTCAGTGGTTCGTTCTACCCACCGTGAGTACGGCAGAGCCTTGTTGAATCACGTAGATGGAAGCAATGTATTGCTCCAAGGTGTTACTTTGAATAGCCAAGTTTGGATGTCGCATGGCGATACCATAGAGTCTGCAGGTTCAGAAGCCGAAATCATATGCAGCACCGCGGATGTCAATTTTGCGGGTTATCAAATAAAAGGCAAATCTCATTTTGGTGTCCAATTTCATCCAGAGGTTTATCACAGCTCCGAGGGGATGCAATTGCTGAGAAACTTTGTGATGAATGTTTGTGGCTGCACAGGCGATTGGACTCCAGCGGTGTTTGTAGATGAGACCATCGTTGAATTAAAGAACAAATTGGGTGATGATCATGTTGTTTTGGGATTGAGCGGAGGTGTGGATTCTACGGTGGCTGCAGTCATTTTGCACAAAGCCATTGGGGATCGATTGCACTGCATTTTTGTGGACAATGGATTGTTGCGAAAAGATGAGTATGATCAAGTATTGGCGGATTACGAGCACATGGGATTGAACATCAAAGGCGTCAGAGCTGCTGATCAATTTTACGCAGCATTAAAAGCTTTGGATGATCCGGAAGCCAAACGGAAAGCCATAGGAAAGACCTTTATTGATGTATTTGACGAGGAATCCAAAAAGATAGAGAATGCACAGTGGTTGGGGCAAGGTACCATTTACCCGGATGTGATTGAAAGTGTCAGCGCCTCAGGCGGACCTTCTCAAACCATCAAGAGCCACCACAATGTGGGTGGTTTGCCCGATTATATGAAATTGAAAGTGGTTGAGCCTTTGCGTTCATTGTTTAAAGATGAGGTGAGACGCGTCGGAGCCAGCTTAGGAATTGCCCCGCATTTGTTGGCGCGTCATCCATTCCCTGGTCCTGGCTTGGGCATTCGAATTTTGGGGGACATTACTCCTGAGAAGGTGACTTTGCTTCAACAAGCCGATGCCATTTTCATCAATGCACTTAAAGCGGAAGGCTGGTATGACAAGGTTTGGCAAGCTGGTGTGATTTTATTACCGGTGAAAAGTGTAGGCGTGATGGGTGATGAGCGCACCTATGAGCAGGCTGTGGCTTTGCGCGCTGTTTCAAGCACCGATGGCATGACGGCCGATTGGGTGGATCTTCCCTATTCATTATTGGCCAAGGTGAGCAATGACATCATCAACCAAGTGAAGGGAATCAACCGAGTGGTCTATGACATCAGCTCTAAACCACCCGCAACGATTGAATGGGAATGATATTTGTCCAATAGAAATCATTAATTTTACCTTATGAGATACCTACTGCTGGTCTTGATGTTTTGTTCTAATCAACTGTGGTCGCAAATCACTGCACCAGTTCAGAAAATAGATGGAGTAGATTATTACATGCACAAGGTTGAGCCGGGCCAAACTTTGTATGGTATTTCAAAAATGTACAATGTTGGAATAAAAGAAATACAAAAGACCAACAGCCTTCCTGCAGAGGGTATTCAGTTGGGACAAACACTGAAAATTAGAAAGGGCGGTAGTGGAATGCCCAATCCTTCAGATCAAATGGTTGTTCCTGATAAATCCAATGCTAATTTAAATGTGGAGTCCGGTTATCATTTGGTACAACCTGGAGAGACCGCTTTCAGTATTTCTCAAAAGTACAAATTGAAGTTGGATGAATTTTATGCGCTTAATCCTGGTGCTGAGATTGGTATTGGAGTGAATCAGAAACTGAGAATTTCACTTAAAACGCCTGCAGCCCAGACCTTTCAGGTAGCGCCTAAAGTCAGTGAAGGAAAATTTAAAGTCTATCTGCTATTGCCATTTTTATCAGGCGTTCCGGATTCAACCATCACCCAAAGGCAGAAGGTCATTCGTCAAACGGCTTTGGAATTGTACCGTGGAATGTTGCTGACAGAGTCAGACATGGAGAAATCAGGTGTAAAGGTGGAAATTGAAGTGGTTGATTTTTATGACAACGTGGAGTTGATCAAACAATGGACACAAGGCAACCGATTAAACGATGCGGATTTGATTATTGGACCATTGTTTAAAGAGTCTTTGGAAGCCCTTGCACCTTGGGCCAAAAAGCGGAACATTTGGTTGGTTTGTCCAGTGCCCATTAGCAACAAGATTCTGATGGGCAATGAGCGCATCATCAAGGCTTTTCCAAGTGATGTATCGCAATGGGGAGCCACAGCACGATATGTCTTAGAAAGGAAATCCGACAAGGTTCCCGTGTTTCTTTATGCTGGAAAAACAGAGGCTGAAAAGAAGCGGGCAGAGGCTTTCAAATCGCGCTACATGAAATCAGGTCTCAAAAACTTGAAGGTTTCCAATAACCTTGATTCTTTGTTTACGGCTCGTGCGGGTCAGATGGATTCTATGGTGGTTGTGATTCCTTCACAATCTCCGGATATTGCCAGGAAGTTCAATGCCAAGAGTCACTTGTTGCAGCGCACTTGGGTCTTGGGAATGTCGGAATGGGTGGACCATTTGTCAGAGGGTGATGCAGAAGGAGAAGTAAAGAATAGATTGAAATTTACCTTCACCAGATCTTCACAATCTGAATCAGATGACCCAGATGTAAATGCTTGGATAAAGCAATACCACAAAGCGTATTTCACCCATCCAACGGATTACTCGTTCTGTGGACATGATATTTTGAAATCATTTGTGCAACAGCAGTCCATGGGTCAATTGGATTTGTTGTCCAATGAAATGCTCATCAATGGGCTATTCTGTAATATTGATTTGATTCAAGTAGGCCGCGGAAATGGTTTTGAGAATGTCGGCGTTGTGATCATGGAGTGTCATCAAGGGGTGGTAATTAGGGTTAAATAAATATGGTTTTTAAAGACAAAATTAAATCGGCCTTTCAAGAGGCGCAGCGTTCCATTTGTCAAGCCTTAGAAGCGGAGGATGGATTAGGGAAATTCAGTGTTGAAGAATGGAGCCATGAATCAGGTGGTGGTGGAATAACCAGAGTGATTCAGCACGGTGATGTCTTGGAAAAAGGCGGAGTGAATTTCAGTGCAGTTGAAGGTCTTATTCCAGGTTTTATGAAGAACCATGTTTCCGCTGAGGCAACACACTTCTTTGCGACTGGAATTTCAATAGTGTTGCATCCCAATTCTCCTCTTATTCCGATTATTCACATGAACGTTCGTTACTTTGAAACCAACGGAGGAGACGCTTGGTTTGGTGGAGGAATTGACCTCACTCCAATCTATGTCGTTAATGAGGATGCCAGAGATTTTCACCGGGCGTTGAAAGAGGTTTGTGATCGATATGATGAGGATTTTTATCCTGTACAAAAAAAATGGGCGGACGATTATTTCTTCAATCAACACCGCAATGAAACCAGAGGTGTTGGAGGTATTTTTTATGATTATTTGAAACCTGCAGATGGAAAGTTCAGTCATGATTTGCTCATGAATTACGCCTTGGATTTGACCAAAACATTTGTGGATGTTTATGTTCCTCTGATGAACAAATACAAGGAGATTCAGTACGCTAATCAACAAAAGGAATGGCAGTTGATGCGCCGTGGTAGATATGTTGAGTTCAACTTGGTGTACGACCGCGGAACCAGATTTGGTTTGGAGACAGGTGGACGCATTGAGTCTATTCTCATGAGTCTCCCAGAGTATGCTTCATGGAAGTACAATTTTATTCCACAAGAAGGAACTCCTGAGCATCAAACATTGCAAGCATTGAAAAAAGGCATCAACTGGTTGGAATCATGAATAGTCGTTGGTTGTTGTCATTTGTTGTAGGAATGTGTACTCTTTCAGTGCACGCACAAATGCGTGTAGATTTGAAAGCCGCTGTTCCATTTGTCTTAAAAGTCAATGGGCATGTGATGAACTTACATCCTGTGCATCGATTGGGATTTGATTGGGAGACCAAGGATAAAAAGTTTCAGTTAACAACAGTACTGACCGATGGCGATTCAATCGTTCAAACATTGAATTACAAAAGTGGTTTCAATCAGGATTTTGAATTGCAGCAAGTCAAGAATACGTGGAAGTGGCAATTGATTGGTGAGAATACTTGGGTTTTGGATTCTGCTCAATCATCAGTGGTCGTTTCATTGGATCCTGTGTATCTTGGTTCCAAGAATTGTCAATTTCCAATGTATGATGACCAATGGGGTGTTTTTTTCAATGAGGTTCGTTCCAATCCTATGTCTACTCAGAAATTAAGAACAATAGCGATGCTTTCCAAGGGTACATGTTGTACTGTAGAACAATGGGGGAAAGTTTTTGGAGAGTTTGAATTGGAAGATGACAAATTGGCCTTGTTGGATCTAATCAAGGGAAGTATCTATGATTGGGACCATCGCATGGATCTTGTGAATCAATTTTTAATCGAACGCAATCGAAATAAGGCCAATCAACTTTTGTCTCAATAACAGGTTTGCTTATTTTTGTTGGAATAAACCCTATACCATGCGCTTTCAACCAGGAGTATTAACCGGAGATCAAGTAACTGAATTATTAAACGACGCCAAAGACAGAGGATACGCTATTCCTGCTGTAAATGTCATTGGTACCAATAGTGTTAATGCAGTTTTAGAAACGGCACGTGAGGTGAACTCACCTGTGATTGTTCAGTTCAGCAATGGTGGGGGAGCTTTTTATGCTGGTAAAGGATTGTCCAATACCGATCAGCAAGCGGCCATCGCTGGTTCAGTGAGTGGCGCGCACCACATTCATCAAATGGCAGCTTTGTATCAAGTGCCGGTGATTATTCACACTGACCACTGTGCCAAAAACTTATTGCCTTGGATGGACGGTATGTTGCATCATGGTGAATCTTTCTTCGAGCGCACTGGAAAGTCATTGTTCTCTTCTCACATGTTGGATTTTTCAGAAGAATCATTGGAAGAGAATATTGAATTGTCCGTTCAGTATTTTGAGCGAATGAATAAAATGGGCATCACCCTAGAAATCGAATTGGGTGTGACAGGTGGTGAAGAGGATGGCGTCGACAATTCAGATGTGGACAGCAGTAAGTTGTATACCCAGCCAGTAGAGGTGGCCTATGCCTATGAGCACATGAAGAAAGTGAGTCATCGTTTTACTGTTGCGGCAGCTTTTGGAAATGTACATGGAGTTTACAAGCCAGGCAATGTGAAGTTGCAGCCCGTAATTTTGAATAACTCTCAGGAATATATTCAACAGAAATACGGTACTATTGAGAAGCCGATTCATTTTGTTTTCCACGGAGGAAGCGGATCAACCCGTGAAGAGATCAGAGAAGCGATTAGTTATGGTGCGATCAAAATGAACATTGATACGGATATGCAATGGGCCTATACTGAGGGTATCCGTGATTACATGGCGAGTAAGTCGGCTTATTTGCAATCACAAATTGGAAATCCAGAAGGAGCGGATAAACCCAATAAAAAATTCTATGATCCCCGTGTATGGTTGAGAGAGGGTGAAAAAACCTTTGTTCAACGATTGAAAATGGCTTTTGAAGATTTGAATTGTATTCAGCGCAACGCTTAATTATAAAAGCTGCGTCGTTTCTTCCTTTAATTTATCCAGTGCGATTTGAATAACGCTGTTCTGTGTTTCAGCTTCGAGTTGGAAAATTACGCTACTTAGTTCCATGGCGTTGGCATCTATGCCAACATGTTGAAAAGCAGCTTTAATCAATTCAATGGTGCTTTCTTTGGCCAATTGTACACTCGTCCAGGTAGCAGGGGCAATGTAAATTTGTAGGCCCATGTTGTGGTCATATTCCTCGCGAATATTGCGCATCAATTCATGTTGCAGTTGAGTCGCAGTGATTTGATTGACAGGTTGTCTCAAGATCAAATGGGTAGGCTTGGTTCTTTCCAACATGATGGTCAATCTTTCAATGGCGGAAAGTTTCAATGGAATAAAAAGTTTGTTCTTCTCTCTTTGGGTTTCCAAACGTTCTCTGCGCAAAATGGTTTGTTTCCATTCTTTATTCAAAAACCATGTTATTCCTATAGTAGTCGCGATTAATGGTAGAACAATCCATAAATTTTCCATTGCATTCAATTTTTTGCAAAGATGTCATTAAATTAGATGAATGTACAAGAGATTTTGCTTCTTTGTTTTTTTGTTTATCGGTGTTACTTCATCATTTGCGCAATGGCTGCAACGGAATGACAATATTCCAGTGAAAATTGACAATTATTACATTGCCAATGCTTGGGCTGGAGGACTGAATGCTCCTCAATTTTCAAACATTGATTTAAACCAAGATGGTGTTTTGGATTTGTTTGTTTTTGATCGCCAAGGCAACCGTGTCTTGACATTCCTTCAAACTTCTGACGTTCAAGGTCAAGCTTATTGGTATCATGCACCGCAATATCAATCCGCTTTCCCTCTGATGAACAATTGGGCTTTGCTTCGCGATTTCAATTGTGATGGATATCTGGACATCTATACCAATTTTCAATCTGGAATTATAGTGTATTTAAATACAACACAGCAAACAGGGGGCTTATCTTTTGAATTGTTTCAAAATGGTCAAATGTTGTTTTCTTCCTATGATTTGGGTGGAGGTCCATTTACAGCGCCCATTTACTCCATGAGTATTGATATGTTGGCCATTGAGGATTTGGACGGTGACGGAGATATGGACATGATTTCCAATACAGAATCCAGCACGGGTATGTACTATTACAAGTCGCTTCAGGTGGAGAACGACCATTGCAATGAGGCAGATTTTGTTTGTGCCAATCGATGTTTTGGAAAAGTTTCGGAGGCTCCTGAGAGTTTTTCATTGTTCATTGGTGATCAATTCAATTGCAGTTTGAATGTAGTAGATCCAAGGAGCGCCAATCGGCATACAGGTGGAACCATTGCCATGATTGACCTGAATGGCAACGGTATTAAGGACATTGTTTTGGGAGATGTTACAGAGTCCAATATGGCGGCCATTTATTTGTCAGATACTCCTGAGGGTCCAGACAGCGCAGTTGCTGTGGCATACAATTTTCCCCAATCCCCGCCCATTGATTTGTACTTGTTTCCTGCTGCGTATTATGTTGATGTGACCAATGACGGCGTGTCTGATTTGGTTTCTTCACCCAATGCTATTTTTGGTGTTGAAGATGTCCAAGGGGTTAGAATGTACGTCAATCAGGGAACACAGCAGAATCCAGATTGGAGTTTTCAATCCATGTCATTTTTACAAAATCAAATGGTGGATGTTGGACACGGAGCCCATCCAGTTCCTTACGATGTTGACTCAGATGGCGATATGGACCTGGTTTTGGCTGCAAGATATTTTGATCGTGAATTGTTAACCAACCGATCCAAATTGCATTTGTTGTTGAATGATACAACCCCTACCGGTGAGCAGATTTTCCAATGGACCAGTTTTGATTGGTTGAATTTGTCAGGCCAGAATTGGCAGAATATATATCCTGCTCTTGGTGATTTGGATGGTGATGGGGATTGGGACCTGTTGGTGGGTGAACTCAATGGAAATGTTTTCCGCCTGACGAATATCGGTACCAATACCGTACCCAATTTTTCTTCAGCGCAGTTGATGAATGATGCCAATGGCGTTGCCATTGATGTGGGGCAAAGCGCAACACCTCAGTTGATTGATATCAATGAGAACGGGCTGTTGGACTTGGTGTTGGGAGAGAAATCCGGTAATGTGAATTATTTTAAAAACATTGGAACCACGCAAAGTCCGATATGGTCATTGGTAACTGAAACTTTAGCAGGTGCAGAGGCTTCCAGTTATTTGGGGTTGGATGGCTTCAGTGTTCCTTTTGTATTAAAGGACAATATGGGTGTTTGGAATTTGTATTTGGGCAATGAGACTGGAACAATCAATCATTATCAGTTTCAAGCCGGAACAGTTGGAGTGGGTACTTTGGTTGATGAATCCTTCCAAGACATCAGAGAAGGTGATCGTTCCAGCATTGGATGGTCAGATTTTACAGGTGATGGTACTTTGGATATGATCATGGGGCAGAGTGGAGGAGGAATCACATTGTATACGGGAGACGATGTGGTGATTGGTCAATTTGAAAGGCCTGCGTCCGAAGTCAAGATTTATCCCAATCCAGGAACCGATGGTTTGACCATTGCTGGACAAAATGGGGAGTGTGATATTAAAATTTTCAATGCTTTGGGCCAATGCCTCGCCCATTATCAAAGACAAATCTTGCCTTGTTATGTCTCAACATCTTCATGGCTCAATGGTTTGTATTGGATCAGAATGCAAAATGAAAGCGGTATAGTAACAAAACAATGGATGAAGAACTAAACTTCACCTATTCAAGTTATATTTGAACAAATAAAATAAAACAAAGTATATGAGCAAGCAATTGTGGGTTATTGACCCAGTTCACAGCGAAATAGTATTCAAAGTTCGTCACGTTATGATTACCAATGTATCTGGTACTTTTGACCGCTTTGAAGCCAAGATGTATTCTTCAGAAAAAGATTTTTCTGATGCTGAAATCTCTTTCGAAGCGGATGTGGATTCAGTGAATACTAGGAATGAACAACGTGATGGTCACTTGAAGTCGGGTGATTTTTTTGAAGTTGAGAAATTTCCAAAATTGTCTTTTAAATCTACTTCCTTCAAAGCCTTGGGAAACAACAAATATGCTTTGACTGGTGATTTCACCTTGAAAGGAGTGACCAAGACCATGACATTGGATACTGAGTATACGGGATCAGTCATTGACCCATGGGGTCAAGTGAAAGCTGGTTTTGAAATGTCAACTGTGGTGATGCGTTCAGATTTCGGTTTGTTGTGGAATACAGCTACTGAAGATGGTGGTGTTACTTTGTCTGAAGAAGTGAAATTGAACATAACAGCGCAGATGATTAAGCAGATTTAATCATGAAAAATTTGGCAGAATTTGCACCTGCGGTAACAGTATTACGCGGAAAACTCAAAAAAGACCAGAAGGTCTTTTTTGTTTATGGATTCCTTTTTGGTCTCATCTTTCCTTTGGTTGCTACAATTTGGGAGTGTTATTTTACTGATGGCGATATCACCTTGATGGGGATGGCTGCTCAGCAGATGTTTACGCCTACGCTGTGGATAGTGGATTTGGCGCCCATAGTCTTGGCCATTGTTGCGTCTTTTGCCGGAAAGTCCTTGGATATTGCCAAGAAAAAGACAGCTGAGTCAGATGCACGCTACATCGAAATGACCAAACTGCGCGAAGTAGCTGACGCCGCCAATGCCGCTAAAAGTGAATTTCTAGCCAATATGTCCCACGAGATTCGCACACCAATGAATGCCATCATTGGAATGAGCTATCTCTTAAAAAAAACAGAACTCAATGAGAAGCAGCGAGATTACAATCAGAAGATTGAAATGTCTGCTAAGAATTTGCTTCGCATCATTGATGACATTCTTGATTTTTCCAAAATTGAAGCAGGCAAATTGACCTTGGAACACACCAATTTGTTTTTGGATGAATTGATTTCAGAGGTTTCCGATACTGTAAATGTGAAGCTGCAAAGCAAGAATGAAGTAGAATTGGTCACCCAAATAGATAAAAACATCCCGCCGGTGATTTTGGGTGATAGTGTTCGATTGCGTCAGGTATTATTGAACCTAACAGACAATGCAGCCAAGTTCACCCAAAAGGGTGAGGTGAGACTGAGTGCCAATTTGGTGAAACAACTGCCTTACGGCGTAATCATTCATTTTGCCATAGAAGACACCGGAATAGGAATCAATGAAGAGCAGGTGAAAAGATTGTTCTCGCCTTTTCAGCAAGCGGATTTATCTACCACCAGAAAATTTGGAGGCACAGGACTGGGATTGGTTATTTGTAGGAGAATAGTGGAGATGATGGACGGTGAATTGTCGGTGGAAAGTACACCGGGCAAGGGATCAAAATTTCATTTCAATGCATTTTTTAATTTGAGCAATGAATCTGTATTAACAGAGGATAGTGAGATGGAATTGAGGGGAAGGAAAGCATTATTGGTAGATGATTCTGAAACCGCAAGAATGGTTTTGCATGAGATGTTGTCCACCATGGGTTTCAATGTGTTGGTTGCCAAAGATGCGTTTGAAGCGATAGAGATTTTTGAGGTAGAACAAGTGTCACAAGAACCTTTGACCCTGATGGTAGTGGATTGGCAAATGCCAGGAATGGATGGCCTGCAACTGGTCAGAGAAATCAAGTCTAAGGAAGGCATGGAAGTGCCATCCATTTTGATGGTCACAGCTTATGGTTTAGAATCTGTTAAAGAGGCTGCCAAGAATAAGTTGGTGGATGGTGTGCTTTTAAAGCCCATCAATATTTCTACACTGAATGATAGTTTACACAGCATTCTTCATTTAAAAGGAAAGAGCGCCGCCGGACATGGTAAAACCGAAGTTGTATTAGATACCACCCAGTTTCAAGAGTATTTGAATGGTGCAAAGGTTTTGTTGGTTGAGGACAATGATATCAATTTGGAATTGGCGATAGAACTGTTGAAGGATGTAAATATTGAAGTTCATGCTGCGCGAAATGGCCGTGAGGCTGTTGAGATGGTCAATGCCATGGACTTTGATGCAGTGCTGATGGATATTCAAATGCCAGAAATGGATGGGCTTACCGCTACCCGAAAAATTAGGGAAAATCAACGTTTCAATCAATTGCCCATCGTGGCCATGACTGCTCACGCCATGAAAGGAGAACGTGAAAAGAGCATTGCTGCGGGTATGAATGATCACATCACTAAGCCGATAGATCCACCTGTATTGTATCAGGCTTTGTTGAAATACATCAAAGGAGTTGATGCCAAAGGCACAGCTGTCAATGCCCAAGCGGACGATGTTAAAATTATCATTGAAGGTCTTGATACAGAAGAAGGATTGCGCAGAATAGGCGGAAAGAAAGAGGCCTATCTCAAGTTATTGGGCACGTTTGTAAAAAATTACAACGACTTGCCTCTCCGCATGAAGCCAATGGTGGAGAATCATCAATTGGCAGAGTTAGCTGCAATTCTACATGCATTGGCAGGGGTTTGCGGCAATATTGGAGCCAAGGAAATTTATGGTGTGGTTTATCCGCTTTCTCATGGATTAAAGGCTGTAAGTGAAGAGTCTGGGAAACTATTAAATGTGCCACAGACCAAGCAAATAGAATGGATCATTCAGCAGATTGCAGATCTTATTGAGCGGATAAAAAAGCATTTGTCCAGTGAGAAGCAACCGGAATCAATAAAGCCCTCAATGACTCAAGAAGTTTGGCTCAATACCATGGCTGATTTGAAAAAATTCGCACTAGAGCAAGATGCATCGGCTGTTGACTTTTGTGACAATATATTGGCCACGTACCAATTAACCAGCGAAGAGTCGTTGAAGTTTAATAAGATAAAGTCAAATCTTGAGGATTTTGAATTTGACGCAGCCATAGAAATATTGAACAATGAGTGTTAGTACCAACATATTGCAGTCCACATTGCTAATTGTAGACGATTCGGTTGAAAATCTACAACTGCTTTCAGCCCTTCTTAAAGATTTGTATAAAATCAAGGTGGCCAAGTCAGGAGAGAAAGCATTGGAAATTGCCCAGCAAACGCCAATGCCCGATTTGATTTTGTTGGATGTTATGATGCCAGGAATGGATGGATTCGAGGTTTGTGAGGCGCTCAAAAGCAATCCAGCAACCCAAAGTACTCCAATTATTTTTCTGACAGCATTGAATGAAGTTGCCGATGAAACCAAAGGATTTCAAGTAGGTGGAGCTGATTTTATTGTCAAGCCATTTAATCCTGATATTGTAAAAGCAAGAATCAAAACCCATCTTGAATTGCAAGCAGAGCGCAAGAAGTCAGAACAGTTGTTGCGCATTTTGTTGCCTGAAAAAGTAATACATGCCCTCATTCATGAAGGAAGGTATTTGCCGGAAAAGCGATCCAATGTTTCCATTTTATTTTGTGATTTTGTTGGCTTTACCAGTATCAGTTCAACGCTGTCTCCAGAAAAATTGTTTGATGAGTTGACAGAAATTTTTACAGCATTTGATGAGGTTTGTTTTGAGTTGGGAGGAACCCGAATCAAAACCATTGGCGATGCCTACATGGCCGCTACAGGTGTGTTGGATCAAGATGAAGCGCACGCATCCAGAATGGTTCAAATTGGCCTGCGATTTATTCAGTACTTGGAACAACGCAATGCGCAAAATTCTTTGCAATGGAATTGCCGAATTGGGATTCACTCTGGCAGTGTTATCGCAGGTATCGTGGGTAAATCAAGATTTATTTACGATGTAATGGGTGATGATGTAAACATCGCTGCACGTGTAGAAAGCGCTGGAACCAGCATGCGGGTTACCATCACGGATTATACAGCATCGCTCATTGCCAATGATTTTACAACGGAGCCTGTAGGAAATGTTATGCTAAAAGGAAAGGGCGAGCGTATGCTTTATAAGGTTATATCTAACCTTTGATGCGTTCCTTAATCTGCTTCAGATGATGTTGTTTCTGAAGGTTTCTTCTGGATTGATTGAACGTAGTATGAAATTGATGTTTGTCTAAAAAGACAACTTGAATTTCATCCCAAGTTTTTTGATCACTCATCTCTTCACAAGCATGCATTTCATGGAAAAGGTCTTGGCTAATTTCAAAAAAGTCGTTTCTCCCCAAGTAATCCAAATCAGCATCGCAGATGATTTGCTCCAATAGGTTTTGAGGTGATTGAGGCATTGTAGTGGCCAGTATACAAGCAGATATTTGTTGTCTTTGAACGTCGTTTATTTTGTGCTCACTGGCTGAGAGAAATAGATCTGAACTGGCTTTTTCATGACCTTTTCGGATATGAAGAAATCCCAAGTCATGAAAAAGTGAAGCTATTTTTAAAATCTGAATTTGCTCCTCTGAACATTGCATAGCAAGTCCTATTTGTTCAGATTGTTCAATGACATCCAGCGTGTGCCGCAACCCATGATAGGCAAAACGGGTGTCAAGCCCATGGTTTAATTGCTGGACAACGATTGGATATTGCTCCTGATAAAATTGAATTAACGACTCCATCTCCTGAAAGCAAATTTAATCAAATCCATATTGCTTGAACTTTCTTATTTTTACTCAATGAAAATGAAAGGCATTCACCGAATCTTGGTTCCCTGTGATTTAAAAGAGGAGAGCAAAGTGGCTTTGCATCATGCAGCCATTTTAGCCAAACCCAATGCAGCCCATATTATTTTATTGCATTTGACCAAAAAAATTGAGGATGTTGAGAAGGCAGAGCAGGAAATACAATCCTGGGTCCATGAGTTGCAAGCCATCCACAATGGAGAGGTTTCATCTTTGGTTGAAATGGGAGATATCCTAGAACAGATAGGTGAGATTGCCAAAAGAGAGTCTTGTCAATTCGTAGTGATGCCAACCCATGGAATGCGCGGATGGCAGAAGGTTACAGGTAGCTTAGCCCTAAAAGTGGTTTCACAATCTAAACTGCCTTTTGTTATTGTTCAGCACAAGGATGTGCATCCTCAAGGTTATGAGCGCGTTGTGGTACCCATCAATTTTAGACCACAAGTAATGGAAGAAATTCCATTCATTGTGCAGTTGGCCAAGATGTTTCAATCTGAGATTTTTTTAATTGCACCTCCCAAGGATAGTGAGCTTTACAGTGAGTCCATTATTAAAGACGTTGAGAACGCCTTCCAAGCAGAAAATGTGAAGTGGAATATGCATTACACCGCTGAAGGAAGCAATTTTGTTCATTCTATCGTGCGTTTCGGCGCATCCATAGATGCTGATCTCATTTGTGCAGTCAATTTTTCTTATGAGTACTTGTATACACTTTTTCCTCGCGCAGAGGAGGAGGGCTTGATATACAATGATGCGGAGATACCGGTGATGCTGATAACACCAGAAAAACAAGATGATGTCGTTTATACTGTGCCTCTTTGGCATTAATTCAATATTGATATGTTTAAAATTATAGTTCCCACCGATTTTACAGCAACTGCTGACAAGGCGATAGCTTATGCAATAGCATTGAAGAAGACATTGGAAGCGGATGTTTTTGTTCTCCACATTCTTAAGAAGGGAGGCGATGAGGCTGCAGTTCAAAAACAAATGGATGAGCAAATTCATCGCCATTACGTGAATACTGCGGTTAAAGCAAAATCCATAATGAAAGTGGGAAGTATTTTTGATGACATTCCCGCCTTGGTTGAGGAGGAGAAGGGAGATTTGGTAGTGATGGGAACCCATGGTATGAAAGGATTGCAGCATTTGGTTGGAAGTCATGCTTTGAGAGTGATTACAGATACCAAAGCTCCTTTTATTGTCGTTCAGGACAACACGGTAATTGAATCACGTGTTAAAAAAATATTGGTTCCTCTCGATTTGCACAAGGAGACCAAGCAAAAAATCAAGTACACTGCTGACATTGCTGAGAAGTTCAAGGCCAAAGTTGAAATCATCATCCCCAATGAGTCAGATGAATTTTTGAGGAATCAATTGGAACGCAATATGGCATTCTCTGAGGGCTATTTTGAGGAGCGTGGAATTCCATATCAATCTGTGGTGGCAGAAGGCGGAAGTAGAAATTTTGCGGAGCAAGTTATTGATCATGCAGAAAAGAGCAAAGTGGATATGATTTGTATTCTGAACTTCGCCAATGAGAAGTTGATTCATGCTTTTGGTTCTGACGCAGAACAAAAAGTCATTACCAATCATGCGGCCATTCCCGTTATGGTTCTCAATCCAGCAGTTACCAACCTTCACAATACACGAAGCTTGATAGCACAGTGGGGATAAAGCATTAGTATTTTCAAGAGAGGTGCACGAGTTGCACCTTTTTTTTGGACCTTATCCGGCTATCCGTTTCAAGTCCTCGGTCGCTCCGCGCCCTCCGGGCTTTCCACTGCTATCCGGGGTATGGCGTTTTCACTATCCTCCACACCCTTATTTATTTTAACAGTATTTTGTATTGCATAGTACTGGTCTTAATATATATCTTTGCATGGCATAATTACTATGGGGATGGATATCGAAAATACAAAGGCTCAAATGCGAAAGGGAATACTAGAGTACTGTATTCTTTCGATTTTGAAAAAAGGAGAGGCATATCCTTCTGATCTGTTACAAGGCCTTAAAGATGCAAAGCTCATTGTTGTGGAGGGGACATTGTACCCCATTCTAACCAGATTAAAAAATGAAGGTTTGTTGAATTACCGTTGGGAGGAGAGCTCTCAGGGTCCTCCCAGGAAGTATTATGCTTTAACCCAGGATGGGAAATTGTTTTTGAAAGAATTGAGTAAAACTTGGAATGAACTATCTAACGCAGTCAAAGAATTAACGAAGTGATGAAAACGACAATCAATGTTCAGTTGGGGCCTTACAATTTTCCATTTGAAATGGAGGCCTATGAGTATTTGAAGGATTATATTCAAAAGCTCAATGATTCCTTTGCCCATGAAGTCAGCAAAGATGAAATTTTGGAGGATATTGAAACGCGAATAGGTGAGTTGCTTCAGCAGAAAAGAGAGATGAAAAATTATTCAGTGGATTTGGAAGAGATTCAATCCATTGCAAAAATCATGGGTGAATTTGACGATTTTAATGACGGTGGGGAGAGCCATACTCAAGCAAAGAATCACATGGAGGAGACTTTGAATGAAGGGCATGCCAGACGCAAAATTTTTAGGGATCAGGATGACGCTGTGATAGGTGGGGTGTGCTCAGGATTGAGTTATTACTTGGGATGGGATCCTGTGGTTTTGAGAATTGTCATGGTGATATTGTTGTTGATTTCTTTCGGGACATTTTTTATGGCCTATGTCATTGCATGGGCTGTTATTCCAGCTGCCAAGACAACAACTGAGAAATTGTTGATGCGTGGTAATCCAGTTACTTTGGACAACATTCAGCAACACGTGAAAACAGAGGCAAATAAAGCCAATAGGAATGTAAAAAGATGGGGTAGAAAATTAGAAGATAGTTTCAATGGGGATGCAGGTTCCAATTCCGTTTGGAAGTTTTTTCGATTGTTGGCTGGAGTCTTTCTCTTTTGCTTTGGAATTTCCTTGTTGTTTTTAATTACCATTTTTATGGCTTGGTCTGAAGGTGGAGATTTGATGTTTTTGGGTGGCGACATTCACGACTTCACTTCATGGGTAGCTCCTGACGGAATTGGTGAATACATGCTTGCTGGAATAGCGTTGATCATATTGTCACCCGCAATTGGATTGTTGTACACGGGTATTCATTATTTGTTGGGGTTGAGGTTTAAGCGCAAATGGATTTATTTGTTTTCCACCCTATCATTGATAGCTGGGCTTTTGGTTTGCACCTACACAGGGATTCGTTTGGCCAAGGATTTTGATACACAAGGCAGTATCGCTAGAAATGTGCCACTGGGCGATATCAAAGGAGATACTTTGTTTTTGGATATTGCGGAGGATCCTTATTTTATTGGCAGAGGCAATGATGAAGAAGATGTATTGGATATGGTAACCATGGATGGGGATTTTCGTGTTCTCAGCGCTGCAGTGGAAGTTCGTTTGGCGGACACGGATCGTGATGAGTTTTGGTTGGAAGTTATCCAATCTGCAAGAGGAAGCAATTTGTCGGAGGCGGGAAATCGGGCCAATCAAATGGACTTTCGCTATACCTGGGTCAATAACAGGTTGACCATTAATCCTTACTTTAAAATCCCTTCTCAAGTTCCTTATAGAGCACAAGCCGTAGAAGTGGTCGTTCATGTCCCAAGTCGCAAACATGTGATGCTGAATGGCAGATGGGGTTGGGTTTCATGGAAAGACGATTGGAACAATATGTTATTGATCAATGAAGAGGGCAATTTTCAATATTATTATTGATGGTGGTGCTCTAAGATGATCCCCAAGGGATTACAGAACCCTTTTTATCCGAATTCCGATAACACAAAATAGAACATTTCATGTTCTTGCTTTTGTTGTTGCTCATTCATGCTCAAGCAAGCTTGAATGAATGATCCCCAACAAAAAACCCTCAAATATTGAGGGCTTTTTTGTTCTCTTAGTGATCCCGAAGGGATTGCAGAACCCTGTTTATCCGAATTCCGATAACAAAAAACAGAACATTTCATGTTCTTGCTTTTGTTGTTGCTCATTCATTCTCAAGCAAGCTTGAATGAATGATCCCCAACAAAAAACCCTCAAATATTGAGGGCTTTTTTGTTCTCTTAGTGA
>CANEVR010000047.1 GCA_947442505.1 Flavobacteriales bacterium
CCCACCGTTAACTCAAAGCAAGGTTGCGTCCATGCCCAATCCTCATTGCTTTTAATAACAAAATGAAAAGGTTCCTCAAAGCTTTCATTTGGAGCAATGTCCAATGAAAAAGCATTTGTAACCGCGGCTTGATTGAGACAGCCAAAAAAACCATGGCGCACTTTTGTATTGACGAGAGAAACAGCCTGAAATTCAGGATCTGAATTTACCTCTGAGCCTTGCAAAATCCACTGGCCTTGATTCAACTTTTGCGTTCTGGTGTACTTCCAGTCCTCCATTTTGGAGTTTGGAAACTCCATACCTGACAAAGCATCCTCAATAGCATCATGATTTTGATACTTGATTGTATCATAAGTCAACGTGGCATCTAACCACTTTTGAATAGAATGATTCAACACTCGTTCCATTACGCGACGGTTTCTTTGATCCAATCGTATCCTTTCTCTTCCAATTCCAAAGCCAATTCCTTGGTTCCCGTTTTCACGATACGTCCTTTGTATAAAACGTGGACAACATCAGGAACGATGTAATCCAACAAACGCTGATAGTGCGTAATGACAATGAAAGAGCGCTCAGGAGAACGCATGGCATTCACTCCTTGAGCAACAATGCGCAAGGCATCAATGTCCAACCCAGAATCTGTCTCATCTAAAATAGCCAACTTGGGCTCCAACATCGCCATTTGGAAAACTTCATTTCTCTTTTTCTCACCACCACTGAATCCCTCATTGACTGCTCTGTGCGCCAACTGGCCATCCAATTCAACCATTGCTGATTTCTCCTTGACCAAAGCCAAAAAATCTTTGGCTGACAATGCCTCTTGGCCTCTGTGCTTTCTTACCTCACCAACAGCTGCTTTTAGAAAGTTCATATTGGAAACCCCTGGTATCTCAACGGGATATTGGAAGGCCAAAAAAAGTCCTTCACGCGCTCTTTCTTCCGGGGCCATCTCCAATAAATTCTTGCCATTAAAGACAACCTCTCCTCCCGTCACTTCGTACTCTTCACGACCCGCCAAAACGGAAGCCAAAGTAGATTTTCCAGAACCATTGGGCCCCATGATGGCGTGTATTTCACCTGGTTTGACAACCAAGTTCAAACCTTTTAAAATTTCTTTCTCCCCTATGGAAGCTTTTAAGTCTTTGATTTCAATCATAACGTCTCTTTTTATCCTACACTTCCCTCCAATGAGATGGCCAATAGTTTCTGTGCTTCTACTGCAAACTCCATTGGAAGCTTATTCAATACTTCTTTTGCGTATCCGTTCACAATCATGCTGATCGCTTGCTCTTCATCCAAGCCACGTTGTAAACAATAAAAAATTTGATCTTCACCAATTTTTGAAGTGGTGGCTTCATGCTCCACTTGAGCAGAAGAATTATTCACTTCAATATAAGGGAATGTATGCGCTCCGCTGGTATCTGTCATCAACAGAGAATCACATTGCGAAAAATTTCGTGCATTTTTTGCACTAGAATTGATCTGCACCAATCCGCGATAACTGTTGTTGCTGTGGCCAGCGCTAATTCCTTTTGAAATGATTGTGCTATGGGTATTTCTGCCTATGTGAATCATTTTGGTTCCAGTATCCGCTTGCTGAAAATGGTTGGTTACAGCAACTGAATAAAACTCACCAACACTATAGTCACCTTTTAAAATACAACTGGGATACTTCCATGTTACCGCTGAACCTGTCTCTACTTGTGTCCAAGAAATTTTTGATTTGTAACCATCGCACAACCCACGCTTGGTAACGAAATTGAATACGCCGCCTTTACCATCTTTGTCGCCTGGATACCAATTCTGAACGGTACTGTATTTGATCTCTGCCTTTTCCATAGCGACCAACTCCACCACTGCGGCATGCAATTGATTCTCGTCGCGTTGTGGTGCTGTACAACCTTCCAAATAACTCACATAACTCTCCTCATCCGCTATCAATAAAGTCCTTTCAAACTGGCCAGTTCCCGCTTCATTGATTCTGAAATATGTAGACAATTCCATCGGACAACGCACCCCTTTGGGGATGTAGCAAAATGAACCATCCGTAAACACAGCTGAATTCAGAGCCGCATAAAAGTTATCCGTTCTAGGAACCACTGTTCCCAAATATTTTCTCACCAATTCTCCATGCTCCTGAACTGCTTCAGAAATGGAACAAAAGATAATGCCCAGCTCGCCCAACTTCTCTTTGAATGAGGTGGCCACAGAAACGCTGTCCATCACAAAATCCACCGCTATTCCATTCAATCGCTTTTGCTCATCCATGGAAATCCCCAAACGGTCCATGGTCTTGCGCATCTCAGGGTCAATTTCATCCAAGCTATTGTACTTGGGTTTGGACTTGGGAGCTGAGTAGTAGGAAATAGCTTGAAAATCTGGCTTGGTGTAATGCACATGCGCCCATTCAGGCTCTGTCATTCCTTGCCAAATTTTAAAAGCTTCCAGACGCCAATCCAACAACCAAGATGGTTCATTTTTTTTGGCAGATATCACACGAATAATCTCCTCGTTGAGTCCTGCAGGTATTTTCTCAGATTCGATATTGGTTGTAAAACCAAACTCGTAATCCTTACCTGTTATTTCATCTAATATTTCCATGCCTTAAATTGAAAAGCTCTCTCCACAACCGCAGGTTCGAGAAGCGTTGGGATTATTAAAGACAAAACCTTTTCCGTTCAATCCTCCGGTGTACTCCAATTCAGTTCCTATCAAATAGAGGAAACTCTTGCGATCCACCACAACCTTCACTCCGTTGTCTTCAAAAACCTGATCACCCTCCTTCATTTCATGATCAAAGGTTAATTGATACATCAAACCACTGCAACCACCGCCTTCGACACCCACTCTTACAAATGAATCGGTAGGATGGTTTTCATCAGCCATTAATTTGGCCACTTGCATTTTTGCGCTTTCAGATACTTTAATCATGATTCTTCTTATTTAGAATTTTTCTAAATAGCTTTTATGGTGCAAAAATACACCTTTTAAGGGATTGACAAAAAATAAAAAGTCAATTAATCAATGCAAATTGTTCAGCTTTTCTGAAGCCGAAATGAGGTCATCATTTTCCTTGGCAAAACAAACCCTGAAAACTCTATTACTGGCCGCATCATTATAAAAGACAGAGGTCGGAATCAAAGCTACTCCCTGATTGACAACCCAATCTTTGGCTAATTGAACATCATCCAATGGCGAATCTCCTTTAAACTTTATCAATTGAAAGTAAGTACCTGATGTTGGAGCTATCTCCAACAATGGATGATGCAGACATGAAATTAACAAATCGCGTTTGGATTGATACATGGGTGAAATAGCATCATACAGCGTAGTGTCATTCATGTACTCGGCAATGGCATATTGAAATGCTGAGTTGCAAGTAAAGACATTGAATTGGTGTTGCTTTCGGAAAGACATCATCCAATCCTTTGGACCAATTGCATATCCCAGTTTCCAACCAGTAGCATGAAAGGTCTTTCCAAAGGAAAAAGTGAGCAGTAAACGCTCACGCAATTCTGGATACGCCATCATACTGTGATGCACCAAACCGTCAAAAACAATGTGCTCGTAAACCTCGTCCGAAATGATAAACAGATTGTTTTCTAAAACAACTTTAGCAATACAATCCAACTCTTCTTTTTTCCAAACTTTCCCACTAGGATTATGGGGATTATTGACAATGATCAATTTGGTTCTCTGGGTAATGGCCGATTGCAATGCATCCTCGTCCATTGTGAAATCTGGGTAATTCAAATCAACCCATTTGACTGTACCGCCATTTAATGCAATGGCCGGCGCATAACAATCATAAGCAGGACCAAACAAAATAACTTCATCGCCTTTTTGAATCAAAGAACTTATCGCAGTGAACAGCGCTTGAGAGGCGCCTGCTGTTATGGTTATCTCGTTTTGCCAGTCGTAGCTAAAACCTCCTCTAAGGAGCAATTTCTCTGCAATACGCTGCCTTAATGAGGGAACACCTGGCATTGGAGCGTATTGATTGAAGCCATCCTTCATGGCCTTCGTTACCAAGTCGATCAGTACAGGATCTACCGGAAAAGTGGGAAACCCTTGCCCCAAATTAATGGCATTGTGCTCCGCGGCCAACTGGGACATCACTGAAAAAATAGTCGTCCCTACATGAGGCAATTTATCCACTGGGAACGACATCTTAAATGCATTTAAAATAATCAAATGGCTCAAGGCAGTCACCACATTTGTACAACGCTTTACATGCTGTTGTTCCAAATTGAGATACCATGATGGTATGGGTAGAAGCACATCTGGGACATGCCACATCTTTTACTTTACCCATGAGTAATCCCTTGTCAGCAGAACCTTTTTCGGGAGGGGCAATACCCGTAGACCTCAATTTCTCGCGTGCCTCATCACTCATCCAATCTGTAGTCCAAGGTGGAGAAAGGACAGTATCCACGACAACATTCTTGACTTGAAGTTCCGCCAAAACTTCTATGATATCTTCCTCAATGGCCTTCATTGCTGGACATCCGCTATAAGTTGGCGTAATCACCACGTGCCATTTCTTGTTGTCTTCATCCCAAGTTAAATCACGGACAATTCCCATCTCAATTACATTGAGAATAGGAATCTCGGGATCCTCAACCATCTTGAGGTATTCCCAAATCAAATCTGCCTCAACTTCTACCATTTAGAGTTGGGATAAGCCCTTTGCAGGAATTGCATTTCGGCCAAAATAAAACCCAAATGTTCAGAGTGTTTGCCTTCCTTGCCCCCCTTCTGCATCCAAATATCTGCAGGTACTGTAACATTGGCCTCTTGAAATACAGCAGAAACAATGCGGTCAAAGGATTCCTTTAATACAACATTATCCACTCCAAAACCTTTTGATATCGCATCCATTTCATGTGCTGAGTTGGTCATTAATTCACCCGTAAACTCCCACAGATCATTCAATGCATCTTGCAAACGGCGATGGCTCTCTTCAGTACCGCATCCCATTCTCAAAATCCAATCTCTGCTGTGTTGGAAGTGGTACCTTACTTCTTTGATGGACTTCTGTGCAAAACCTTGAAGGAAAGCATCGTTGGTCTTTTCAAGTTCCTCTAAAAAATGATAATACCAGGTTGAGAAAACAAATTGTCTTGCTATGGTTTTGGCGTAATCACCATTTGGAATTTCCACAATCAGCACATTTCGATACTCCCAAGCATCGCGCAAAAAAGCATAATCATCTTCTGATTTACCCAATTCTTCTTTGGCGGCAATTTCCTTGTACAATGAAGTGGCTTGACCAATATAATCCAGCGCAACGTTGCTTAGAGCGATATCCTCCTCAATGGCCGGCCCATGGCCACACCACTCTGACAATCGCTGACCCAGTATTAACAGTGTATCCGCGATGGTAAGATAATATTCCTTCTGTTCCATAAGCATCACATGTGACCCACTTCAGGGGGGATTTCATAAAAAGTTGGATGCCTATAAACTTTATCATTGGACGGGTCAAACAAAGCCTCCTTGTCACCCGGTGATGAAGCTGTGATTTGCTCACTTGGAACAACCCAAATACTCACACCTTCCATCCTTCTTGTGTAAACATCTCTGGCATTCTCGATGGCCATTTGGGCATCTGCTGCATGCAAACTACCCACATGTTTATGCGCCAAACCTGCCTTAGATCGAATAAATATTTCCCAAATGGGCCAATTGCTTTTTTCCATAACCATTTTGCTATGGCACGAAAATACAAGATTTCAATTGCAAACAAATGCTCTACATCAGCTTTGTTCAGAACTTAAGCCAATTTAAAGGAAAAATGCTGCAGCAAAACCAAGCAGGATGATAAGAAACTTCACCCGATTAAAACGATGCCCTTCCTCTGCTTCAAATAAAATCATGGTGGAAACATGCAGAATTATCCCCATCAAAACCGCCATGACATATGGCAGAAGTTGCTCTGAATGGAACCATTCCCACTGTTCTCCAAAATGAAAAATCAACGCTCCTGCTGGCGCTACCATCGCAAAAAATACGGCCGCAACAAAAGCTTTCCATTTTTCCTTTACCATGGCCAACAGCAACGCCGCAAACACAAATGACTCCGTGAATTTGTGAAATGAAATCCCCATCAGCAATGACTGTCCATGGTGATGGTGCTCATGTCCATGATGCACAGCCTCCTCTGTCAAACCAAAAGGCATTCCCTCGATAAAGGCGTGAATCCACAGAGAAATGGAGACCATCCAATAAAACTTGGCACCAACGTGATTGTGCGCATGCGCGTGGCCATGCTCAACGCCATGAGAGAAATAGTCTAGAATAATTTGCAATAAAAAACCACAAAGAATAAAAACACCAATACCCTCACCACCGTCAGCCATCGCTTCAGGCAGCAAATGCAAAAAAGTTAGCGAAAGCAAATAAGAAGCACTAAAAGACAACAACAATTTCATCCTATTGGGTGTAATGTTCCAACCCAAAAAGAGAATTCCACTTCCCAACATAGAGACCAAAAAGAGAACGAGAATAGAAGTCAAAATCATTTGCTACTGTTTTTTTTGAGCGATAAAGATACAACGCGGTGAGCTAGCTAACATTGCAGCTCCATGGTAATCACCCCAAATGGTTTTGACCTCAAATCCTGCGAGTGTCAAAAGTTCTGTGATCTGCTCAGATGAATAGGCCATTACCCGCTCCTCAAAAATATGATTAACATCCTCAAAGGAAAACTTAATCTGCTTGACAATTCTATCGGATTGGATACTGCGTGTTAAATGATACTCCGCCAAGACACCCGCAACCACCTCCTCTTCCTTTAGGGAGGCTTTCACACGATCAACATTCAAAAAATCAAGAACCAATATCCCCCCATCCAACAAGTTTCGGTTTATGTTACGTAGCATCGAAACATGATCCTCATCACTTTCAAAGTAACCAAAAGAGGTAAAAAGATTTAGGGTATAATCCACCTGTTGTGGCAACTCAAAATCGCGCACATCAGCTATCTGCCAGCGATGCGGATTTTCAGAAAGGGACTTTGCTTGAAGAATATTGTTCTCACTCAAATCCAAACCAAAAACCTGAAAACCTTTGGATTCTAGGTACAAGGAGTGTCTCCCAGACCCACAGCATGCATCCAAGATTTTTACATTCTGATCCCATTTAAAAAAATCTGACAGCGAATCCATGAAAGCCTTGGCCTCTTCATCATTCCGCTTGGCATACAAATCATGATAAAATGATGTGTTAAACCACGATGCAAACCAATCTTTTTGATCCATAGTTGGCAAAAGTATTTTATTTTCTGCATTATATTTGTTTTTCAAATTGAAACTATGGAGAATTTAGATTTAACAGGGTCTAGCAAAACCCCAACCGTTAATTTTAATGCCGCATCTGGCATTCTTTCGCTTGCAGGCCGGTCTATTCCCGAAAACTCCATTGAGTTTTACAAACCGCTCTTGGCGTGGATTGAAGAATACAAATCACATCAGGCGGAGCAAACCACGCTGCAAATCAAGTTGGAGTATTTCAACACATCGTCCAGCAAATGCCTTTTGGATTTATTCAAAAAACTTGAATCAATCGGTGGCAAGTCTTCCGTTGAATGGTTTTATGAAAACGATGACGAAGACATGTTAGAGGCTGGAGAAGACTATGAAGCCATCGTCCATGTTCCTTTTAAGATGATTGGGGTAGAAAACCTGTAAGATTAAAACAAATTATTTTTTTCTTAATCCCTCTGTCCAAGCGTAAATACGCGTGGTCAATTCTTGTTGGAGTGAAATAACCATCAAAATGGTCATGCCCCACAAGACAAACACATTCACCCACAACGTTGAAACCTGATATCCGAAAATATTCTTTTTGGGTGCATAGAAATGGGCTGCAAACAAACCATCCTCATCAGGCGTCTTGTATACCAAATTACTCTTCTGAACAAACTTATTGTCATATCTAACAATCTTCTGAAGATCATTCTTGTGTGTCAATATATCCTCCATTGACTCATTGTGGAATTTGTTCTTTAAGACCAATAATGCATCCCTCCCCTTTTCATCGTGAACCATAGTTGCCAAGTGCATTTCCTTTCCCTGATTGGCCTCGCTATACAACCTGATGTAATACGATTCTAAACTTTTCAAAGCACTCAAATAATCATCTATCTGCTTTATTCCAATTGAACTCTCTTTTCCATCCCAAAGGGGTATACTAAAATCGGAGATTAATTTTTCTTCGCGCTTGAACTCATTGTAAAGCAAATCCAAGTCTGAAAGATTGGCCACTCCGCTTGTTTCTATGCTCGTTCTGCAATCAGTCAACAGAGCCCGCATTTCTTTGGCCCAAAAATCTTTTTTCCAGGCACTATTCTTTAGTTGAGCATCCCACTCAAAAAATTGTTTTTCGTAGGGATTCTGGGTATACTGATACACGGCCATGGCTTCAAATGCCCATCTCGATGCCATTACCTCGCCAATCCAAGGCACTCTTTCTTGTTGTGTAATAGAAGGAAACAAACGGTCAAATCTTACTATTACTCCGCTGAATAGCAATTGTGGAATAATCATGATTGGAATCAATATGTAAATAACCTTTGCGGAATCAAATGTTGCACTAATATTTAATCCTAGGGCATTAGCAAAACAGGACACAGAAAACAAAACCAAAAGAAATGGCCAGAACATTCCTTCTACCCCTAATATCCAATTACCGACCAATAAAAACGACGCCGTTTGAATCAGGGATATCACAAACATGACACCCAGTTTGGACATCAAGTAAGCGGTGTAGGAATGACCCAAATAGCGCTCTCTTTTTAGGATTTTCTTGTCCTTCAGAATTTCTTCCGCACTTACAGTCAATCCTAAAAACAAAGCAACAACAACTGCAAAAAACAGATACTGAGGATAGTTCACATTTTCTCTGAACGTATACTCCTCAATACCCTTTCCTGTTATCGGATAAAACTTCACAAACAACGAAAGAAGAACACTCAACATGGGAGCCTCTAACAAGTTAATCAGCATATAGGTGTGGTTCACCCATTTACTCTTGACATCCCTTCTGAAAAAAGTTTGGAATGTGCTGAGAAATCCTTCCCTTCTATTCTTTTTACTTCCTTTTTCTGTTGACTTTAAAGACTGCAATTCAGGTTGATGAAACTGTTCATTCCATTCTTGAGGCGTAACCTTTCTAATCTCTGTAATATCACCATACTCATCCACCAATTTGGCTTCAATTATATTGAACAATTGCTCTGGATTGACATTGCCGCAGTGTGGACATTGGCTTTCACCTGTATCAGCAAAATGCGCTTTTTTCTTAAAGTGAATCAAACTTTCCACTGGATTTCCAAAATAAATGGGATATCCTCCTTGATCCAGAAGCAGCAAATCATCAAACAATTTAAAGATGTCACTGCTCGGCTGATGAATAACTACAAAAATCAATTTACCTCTAAGTGTCAGTTCTTTAAGCAAATCCATGATCATCTCAGAGTCTCTGCTGGATAAACCACTGGTGGGCTCATCGACAAAAATCACTTGAGACTCCCGCACCAATTCCAATGCGATATTCAGACGCTTGCGTTGTCCCCCAGATATCGTCTTATCCAACACGCTTCCTACTCTCAAATCACTTACCTCTGTTAAACCCACAGATCGCAACACCTTCTGAACTCGATCCAACACCACTTCACTCGTCTCATTGGGGAAATCTAACTTTGCACTATAGAACAAATTCTCAACAACTGTTAGTTCCTCAAAAAGAATGTCATCTTGCGCAACATATCCCATTTGATCGCGGGTCCACTCCACTTCTTGGTGAACGTGAAAACCATTCAAAGTCACACTTCCCTTGGTAGGTTTCAAATTGCCATTGAGCACATTGAGCAAGGTACTCTTCCCGGAACCGCTCCCGCCCATAATTCCTACCAAATGTCCTCCGCCAATTTCAAAACTCAATGGATGAATAGCTACTCTACCATTTGGGAATCTATACGTCAAATCATTGACTTGAAATACAACTTCTCCTTCAACATTATTCTTCAAGAAACGTTGGAGGATATCTGAGTAATAAATGGGATGAATCTTAGCACTTCTGATGGCACTTCCCGTCACAAAGGCATAAGAGCGATTTCGTTCTAGGCGTTGCGCATTCAATAATACTTCATCATCACCCAAATATTTAACCAAGAAAAACCCCTCGGCCTCTATCCAATAAAAAAACAAATCACCTTTTAAATCATGAACATCATGGTGGTTAAGCACACACAGATGATCATCATCCCACTCAATGGCATCTTGCTGACCTGATAGTCGGGAAATGGTCAGAAACGCTGAATGAATGCGTGGTTCGATATAAAAAGATTCTGAAACTGTCTGAACAAACTCCCATTCCTGAATATCCGCTTCATCATACTGACTTACGAACTCTACCAATCGCAGCAGCACCATAAGCTTATCGCGGTAACCAAGCTCCTCATTCATTTCACCACAAATCCTCAAAACCTTTACGCTGGCCAGTGATTTCTTTTTATCCGTGAGTTTGGACTGGTTGTAAAACTTATCTACAAAGTTGTTATAAACGCCAATGTAATACTTGGTTAATTCCGCATTGAGTTGACCTTTCAAAAACAACCGCACATTGCTCTCGCCTACCTGCCCCGACTTTCCGCCAATGATGGCGAACAACTGCATCAATGCTCTTAAAATTCCTTCGCTCATTTCTCGAATTGATTATTGGATTTACTTTGGGTCTCTGACCTCAATAAGTCGGGCCTACGTGCAGTGGTTTTTTCGTAAGCTTGCTCCATTCGCCATTGTTCAATGGCTTTAAAATTCCCACTGGTTAATACATCAGGTACTGAATGCCCCCTGAACTCAGCAGGCCTTGTGTATACAGGTGGCGCCAATAAATCATCCTGGAAGGAATCTGTGAGCGCGCTTGTCTCATCATTCATCACACCTGGTATGAGCCGAACTACTGCATCCACCAGAACAGCAGCTGCCAATTCTCCTCCACTCAAAACATAATCACCAATGGAGATTTCCCGGGTAATCCAATGATCCCTCACACGTTGATCTATCCCCTTGTAATGTCCGCATATGAGCAGCAGATTCTTTTGCAGAGACATCTGATTGCAAGCTGATTGATTCAATCGTTCACCATCGGGGGTAAGGTAGATAATCTCATCATAGGTGCGGTGCTTTGAAAGTGACTCAATGGCATCAACAATGGGTTGCGCCAACATCACCATTCCTGCACCTCCGCCAAATTGATAATCATCAACACTTTTGTGCTTATCCAATGAAAAGTCTCTGATGTTGTGAATTTCTATTTTGCACAATTCGTTATTTTGGGCCCGCTGCAAAATACTGTCCGCAAAAGGGCCGTCCAATAAACGAGGAAGAATCGTAAGAATGTCGATGTGCATGCGTCAAAAATAAAAATGAATTGGATACCAAACGGAATTAACTTTGCATTGAGATTACAGACTTCATCGCTTCAAGCAATTGGGGAGGAAAGTCCGGGCTGCGCAGAGTACCACACCGGGTGAAAAGCCCGGGCTGTTGCACAAAGGTGCAACGGACAGAAAGTGCCGCAGAAAATAACCGCCTGAGTAATTTATTATTCGGGTAAGGGTGAAAAGGGGGTGTAAGAGACCACCGCTGTCAATGGCAACAATGACAGGCAAGGTAAACCTTGTGGGCAGTAAGACCATGTAGACCAAGGATATTGGCGCAAGCCAATTGAAGGGCGGCTCGTCCGGTCTTGGAGGGTAGGTCGCATAGATAAATGATGAAGCTGCCAAAAGCAGAACAGAACCCGGCTTACGACGTAATTTCAATATCGAGGCGCTTTTGGCGCCTCGACCTTTTTTAAATGGGTTTTGTGTAAATTTACCGCATGTCTTCAGCCAAGTACATTAAATCTCTTGACGGCGTTAGAGCCATTGCCGCACTATTGGTACTTGTTTTTCATTTCAGTCAATATGCCATTTTCCAAAGTGACTGGGGCAAAATTCTACAAAAAATAGGCTACCTAGGTCAAACAGGGGTTTCCTTATTCTTTGTGCTTTCCGGATTCCTTATTACCCGCATCCTTTTTGATCAACTTCATTCACCTCATTATTGGAAAAACTTCATCATCAGAAGATCGCTTCGCATTTTTCCATTGTACTATCTCTATTTGACCTGTGAGTATTTCATCGTCCCTTTTCTCACAAATACCCCAAGCCCCGATATCAGTCTGCAATGGTATTATTGGTTCTACCTTCAAGATTTTGCAACTACTTTTCATTGGCCATCGGCCGGACCCAAACATTTTTGGTCTTTGGCAGTCGAAGAACATTTTTATTTGATTTGGCCATTCATTGTTCTTTACTACAAAATAACAAAGATCATTCAACCCATCATCGCTGTTCTCATCATCAGTGCAGTGGTTCGCTTTCTTCTGGCTTACTTTGGATACCAAACCTATTTCTTCACTTTGGCGCGAATGGATGAAATTGCATTGGGTGCGCTTTTGGCTTGGATGGAGAGGAAGCAACTTTTGTCTTTTTTCCAGGGCAAACCTTTTTTCGCAGCACTCCTAATCATAGCTGGGTTATCTGTCATTCTGTGGGGACTATTCTCATCTGACGGATTGCTCATCTTACAAGTCTTTAAATACAACTTGATTTCCATTTTGTATTTTTTGATGATTGGCAAAGTGATTACATTGGACAAACAGCATTGGTTATCGAAAATTCTCTGCTCTCCCTTCTTCAATTATACTGGCAAAATCAGCTACGGCCTGTATGTCTATCAAGCAACAGCTGTGATTTGGGGATTAACACATGGTTACGCGGAGAAACCATTGCTATTCCTTGGATCACTGATTTTCTTCTGCTACTTGATTGCTACAATAAGTTACTACTTATTTGAACAACCCATATTGAAATTGAAAGACAGATTTACTTACTCTTCACTTCCGCAGTAATCGTAAGAACAGTGCTGATGGGTTCTGTATTGGCAACGATGGTCACCTTCTTAGAGTTCTTTCCAACCTTATTGGCACTGTTGAATTTTACTACAATCTGACCGGTTGCTCCAGGCGCGATTGGATCTTTTGGCCATTGAGGAACGGTACATCCACAAGATCCTTTGGCATGCTCAATGTGCAAGGGGGCATTTCCTGTATTTTTAAATTGAAACGAATACTCTTTGACTTCTCCCTCTGTTATTACTCCAAAATCGTGTGTGTTTTGTACAAAACTCACTGACGTTTTCTCTCTTTCTTGAGAAGCTTTACCGATGGTACCCGCTTCCGTGTTCATGTGCATTTTACTTGGCTTGGGGCCCATCAATTGAGCCCCAACATAAGCACCCGCTCCCAAAACAAAAATCAATAATCCTACTTTAATACCTTTACTCATTACACTATTTCTTTGGTTGAACTTTTCTTTTCTCTTGTCCTTTGATGTCCAAGTTTATTTGATCATAGGTTCCATCTGTTAAAATATCTACAGCTTTTTTTGCAGCTGGATTCAAATCATTGATCAAATAATAAAAGGCTTCGTTATCATAAAGATTTCTAGCCAAAAGCGCCTTGGTTCTGACCAAAATGGCATGTTTCGAATTCTCGTAGCCCTTAACATCCAGAGGAACTTCCTTTGCTTCTGCCATCTGAATGATCTTATTCTGCTCCGACTCTGGTATATCAAAAGATTTGGCAAAAATCTCCATTGTTGGATAAGTATGCAACAATTCCTCACGATGCGCATTGGCATAAGACATGGACCAATCATTCTGCACGCCGACACGAATCAAATCACTGAAGTATCTGCTATTCTCGGATGTGTCCAATGGCACAAAAATATCTGGCATTATACCTCCACCACCGTAAACGGTTCGTTTGGTGATTCGTGTTTCATATTTCAATGAATCCGGAAACTTGATGCTATCCGCAGAGAAGAACTCACCACTCTTCAATCGTTTGGAATAATCAGCATAATAATCATCTTTTCCATCATCATATGGCTTTTGAATGCAACGACCAGCGGGAGTGTAATATTTCTGAACGGTTAGGCGAACCATTGAGCCATCTGGCAAATTCACTGGACGTTGCACCAATCCTTTTCCAAAAGATCTTCTTCCGACAATCACCCCCCTGTCCCAATCTTGGATAGCACCACTCACAATCTCGGAGGCACTGGCAGAACTCTCATCGATCAACACAACCAATCTACCCTTCTCAAAACTTCCTGGCAATCCAGATCGGGTGTTAAATGGCTCTCGCTTAAATGCGCGACCTTCTGTGTACACCAGTAATTTACCCTTCTCATTCTTGGGAGCATCCTTGGGCAATTCATCGCTTAAAAACTCGTCTCCCATTTCAATGGCTGAACGCAATAAACCTCCGCCGTTATCTTGAAGATCCAAAACAAGATCTCTCATTCCTTGACCCTTCAACTCTGAAATTCCTTTTCTAAGTTCTTCTGTCGTTGTTGCTGCAAATCGGCTTACTTTGATGTAACCAATTTCAGGTGTAATCATGTAAGCAGCATCAACCGAGTAAATCGGTATCTTATCCCTTGTTATATTAAAATACAAAATATCCTTAATGCCCTTTCTCTCCATGCCAACCTTGACAATGGTTCCTTTGGGACCGCGCAGTTTGGATAGAACGTCGCTATTCTTCACCCCGACTCCTGCCATTTTCACGCCTTCAACCTCAACGATTTTGTCGCCGGCGCGAATACCCAACTTTTCTGATGGTCCTCCCTGAATCGGTTCAACAACAAAGATCGTATCGTGTAAAATATTAAACTGAATACCTATGCCATCAAAACTGCCTTGCAAAGGTTCATTGGCCTCAGCCACCTCTTCCGCAGAAATGTATGTAGAATGAGGATCCAACTCTTCCAACATATGGATAATGGCCTTTTCAACCAATTCTTTGGTGTTGACAGAATCCACATACATGGACTCTATGTACTGAATCAAGGTTGAAAATTTATCCGTTGTTTCTGAACGATTCAGCGTTGGCTGAGCCATCACCGATGAAGAAACAACCAGCAGTATAGCCGTGATCGCTGAAGAAAAGATTTTTTTCATGTTTCAAATTTACAACATGAAACGTCAATTACCTTACCACCATTACAGTCCCTACCCTTTTTTGTGCTTCTTTATCAAATACTGATTTTACGACCAATTCATAATGATAGACATCAGCAGGCACATAATAGCCGTTTCCTCTTAAAGAACCATCCCAACATTTTTCGAAATCCTCGGTTTCAAAAACCACTTCTCCCTGTCTATTGAAAATTACCAAAGAGTAACGTTCGATATCCACAGCATTTCCAACTGGCTCCAAACAATCATTGATATTGTCTCCGTTTGGTGTGAATGAATTGGGGATATAACAATTGTAAATTTCCTCTTTGACATGCGCTACGATAGTGTCAGGAGCAAAAAAGACCATTTCAATCTCTTTTTCATTGGATGCCGGTGCCATCACATTTCCTTGTGCACTGGTCCATTCTGTGAAATCATAAAATTCATTTTCTTGAACCGAAAATTGAATCGGTACACCATGTGCTGTTTCAAACTGAATCATGAAATCACTAGCCCCTCCATTGCTGCTGTTGATTAATCCAGAATAAGGTTCATCAAGCAGAACGGTAATCTGACTATGCGGAACTTCCGTAAATACAGCTGTTATCGTATCCTCTTGACTCACAGTGATTGAAATGGTACTCGCTGTTGAATTGGGAGACAACAACGTACCCAACGATTCCCAGTGATCAAAAGCAGTCCATTGCGCCAATGTCAAAGCACCGATACTGTGATTTTCACCAATGGCCCAATCATAAGTAACCGGCAGGACTGGAATTTCTACTCCATCCAAAAACACCTGACCGATATTGGCTGGTGTCTTGTCTATGGTTACTAATGCATGGGGTGTAAAATCAAATACAACCTCAATGTCCTCAGCTCCGCATACCACAGTGCTTATGATGGTTGCATTGTTGTTGGGTGATAGCGTATAGTTTGATGGATTCCAATTGGTGAAGTCATACCAATCCTGTTCCCAAACCTCAATTGACAAATTCACACCTGGAGTAACGGTCATCGTTTGGGGAAATCCATTGTACGTTGTTCCATTAAAAATAATTCCTCCCGCCTCTGGATATAAAGAATTGAAAACAACGTCAACCGCGTTAGGAGGCAGGGCCGTGAAATTGACATTAATAACAACATCAGAAGAAATGGTCAACGTTGGATTCAAAGATGTATTATTGGAAAGGGTTCCTGTCCCTGAAACAATCTCCCAAGAGATCAATTGACCACAAGGACCGTTCTCCAGGGCATTCAAGTTGATATTATCCGATGTTAAAAAGTAAAAGCTACCATTGCTCAATGGTTGCCCGTTGATATTGACATCTCCGTTACCAATGACATTTACGACCACTTCATAGACTGGTAGAAGAACGGCCACCAAATTATCATCTAAACAAGAGACAATGTCTATTGTCACATCATTGATACTTGGCAAAATGGCGGTAACATTGGATTCCCAATGATCAAAAACAAACCCCGTATTGGGAACCACTTCAACGGAAACATTGGTGCCCGCTATTTCCGTTTGAGGGTTTGGAAACGATGAATTATTCACCCCATTCCACAAAACAGACGCGGATCCAACAGGAAGCACATCAACGGTAGTGATGACGTTCCCTGTATTTCCTGTACCAAACTGAGCCTCAATCACAGCATCACTTTCGATAATCAAAGTTGTTGTAGCGCTCAGTGGATCAGCAAAAGTGGCTGTTCCCGATATCACAACCCATTGAATAAACTCGGAACAAACACCAGTGCCATCCGCAACAGCTGTAATATCAATGGGCATTGGGTCTGTATTTCCACTGAAATAAGTACCTGTATAAGGCACGTAAACAGCAGGTGGCGCAGGTACTGTGATCTCTGACTCTTCAATAATCACAGATCCTGGACCTGTAATTTGAATGGTCAAATCTTGCTGCGTGACATCATAACAATCTTCAAGACCTTCCACAATATCATTGGTTGACGTTTCTTCTGGGCAGCGTGCAAGAATATAATTTCTCAGATCCAAAACATTGGCTTGCCAACCTGCCATGGTACCTCCCCAGCGCTGAATTTGCCTCGGCATTTCAGCTTCAATGTGCAAAATCATACTGTCTAAAACTTGCAACATCTTATCACATGAAAAAATCCCATTGCTCAACTCGGCATAACGCTGAATATAGTCTGCCGTAAAATCAGGATTATCAAAGAGGGCATTCAAGATTGGAATATGACCCTGACCACCAATATCACCTTCTGAATCTATTTGACATGGATCAGCATCAGGCCCTGTTGATGCGACGCCGGTGTAATTAACATAATGACCAAAGGTGGCATCATTATCCCACAGCGCATAACGCCATCTTCTGGCATCACCATTGGGGTTATATCCTCTCCACCATTGTGTATTCCAATTCAACCAATCGGTACAAACAGTGTATCCGTTCAAAATGAAATAGTCAATTAAACTCATTGTGTTGAATTGTGATACAACGTAATCATAGTTGGCTTGAACAGCCATGTTGTTTCCTGTGATAAAACCTTGAAGTGTACTCCAATTGCCTAGGGCATCAAAAGCCGGAGCCGCATCATACTCTGCCCAAGTTCCACCCCAGGTTTTCAAATAATCCACTTGACCGCGGGATTGTTCATAGTAATGCTCCGTGAAATCTGTATCATCAATTTTTTCTCTTACCTCATAGACGCCCCAATACTGACCATTCAAGTATACAATGCAACTTCTGGTTGCGCGTTCATCACAATGCAAATCGCCCAAAATAGACAACTCACATACGTAGGCATCACGAATGTGTGCACCATCACCTGAAAAAGGATAGTTGTCATTGGCCGCAGCTTTGAAAATCAGACGGTCGTAATCATCTCTATTGCGGTGCTGGAACAAAGGCTCTTCCACGGTATTGTCATAACCCAATTCATCTCTGCTGATGTAATCAAACCCACGCTGATCATAAGCATTGGAGTCATTTCCGTGTTCATTGCTATCACCATGATTCTCAGTGATAAAAACGCCACCAGCATTAAAAAACTCAACATTGGCCAATCGGCCGTTTGCACTGCCTGGCCATTGTCCTGTCATGTTGTTTCCCGTAACGCTAACTGTCAATATCCCGTGCGTATCTGTTCCAAAAAAATAGGTGTTGGTCTCAACGAAACTGGGAAGGTGATTCGGGTCAGATGAATAAACAATCGCGCGAATGACTGTTGTGGCATTAAGAGCAATTGGACCGGTGTAAATGGTGCTCGTATTGCTCGGGGTATCTCCATTGGTGGTATAGTAAATGGTTGCACCTGGCTCTGCGGTTGTAATAGTCACACCAATAGGTCCTGCATAATAACCCGCCTGAAAATCCATTTCTGGCTTGATGGCATAAGCCGTAGCGCTTCCTGCAGCAATTGAAGCAGATAAAGGCGTTGGGTTGCTTTGAATCTTCCATGTGCTTGAGCCATCTGGAATTCTAGACCATGAATGATTGGCTTGATTGGGGGTTAAAAAATCGGCATTATTCTCAAAATCATAACTTTCAAGGACTACCCCACCAGCATTGGAAAAAACGATTTCTTCATTCCCGGTCTGATTGATTTTAAAATTGGTATTTAATCCTCCCAAATATCCTGGCTGATAATCACCTCGGCCAGTCAACAGCACCAACCGATAACCATTGGCGGGAACAGTTGTTCCGGCAGGAAAACTCCACTTTTGTGGACTGTTCACATTGTCACTCAAAAAATAGCCGCTGATATCAACTGCAACACCAGAAGGATTGTAGAATTCAATCCAATCCTCAAAATTGTTTCCTCCCGCAGGCAAACCGTAATCCGTGTAATTGGCAATACAAATTTCATTTATCACCACCTGGGCCTGTGACTTACTCTGAACGAGCACCGCCAACATGAATAGATAAAACACACTTAATAATCTCACAATGTACATATTTTCAAAAATAAGACATTCATGAGGTAAAAAGGTTGCAAGATTCATAAGTTTTATCGATTTAGTGTACTTTTGACACCTAGCCATTTGATTATGAAAAAAACAATTGTTTTTGTAGCAATATTAATGCTCTCTTTGGGATGCGGACTTAACGGAAATGACGCCACCTCGACAGCGCAAACCATTTCATCTCATGAAACCTATGTAATTAGACACCCTGAGTGGGTGAAGAACGCTACCATTTACGAAGTGAACCTGAGACAGCACACTCCACAAGGCACCATCAATGCATTTGTTCAAGACATGGATCGAATCAAAAATTTAGGTGTTGATATTTTGTGGTTTATGCCAATAAATCCCATTGGTCAATTGAATCGAAAAGGCGGTTTAGGCAGCTACTATAGCGTTAAGGACTACAAAGGGTTCAACCCAGAATTTGGAAGCATGGCTGACTTCAAGAATATGGTAAAAGTGGCGCATTCAAAAGGGATGTATGTGATTTTAGATTGGGTAGCCAACCACACGGCTTGGGACCATCAATGGATTACCGATCATCCAGATTGGTACACGCATGATGCCAATGGCAAGATTGTGCCACCGGTTGCGGATTGGTCAGATGTAGCTGACTTAAATTACAACAACAAAGACATGCGTTCCGCCATGATTGATGCCATGAAATTTTGGGTAAAAGAATGCGACATTGATGGATATCGCTGTGATGTTGCGATGGAAGTACCTACCGACTTCTGGGACCAAGCACGCGCTGAATTGGATCAGATTAAACCTGTTTTCATGTTGGCTGAAGCCGAGCAAAAAGACCATCATTTAAAAGCATTTGATATGTGTTATGGATGGGAGTTTCTTCATCTCATGAACGGCATAGCCAAAGGAGAAAAATCACCCAATGACATCGATCAGTATGTCGCTAAAAAATCTACTGAATTTCCAAAATCAACCATCCACATGTACTTCACCACCAACCACGATGAAAATACATGGAACGGAACTGGTCCTGAGCGCTACGGTAAAGCCCGCAATTTATATGATGTATTGGCATTCACCATAGGAGGTATGCCCCTTATTTACTCAGGGCAAGAAGGAAATGAAATGCATGCTGATGGGAAACCACATCGTTATCGATTCTTTGAAAAAGACACCATTAACTTCAATCAATATCCGAACTCCAATTTATATCAAACCCTATTGAAGGCCCATCATGAAATACCGGCCCTTTGGAATGGTGCGGATGGAGGAACCTTCAATCGCATACACACAAGCAATAGTAAAATCTATGCTTACAGCAGGGTGAAGGGTGAAAGCCAAGTAATCGTAATGCTCAATTTCAATGAAGCTCCACAAAGCACTTCATTTACCGATGTCATTCCAACCGGTATATTCAATAGCATTTTTGATGGCAAAGGTTTGGCACTTTACGCTACCGGAAATGCGCAAATCCAGGGCTACGGTTATCAAGTTTTTGTAAAAGAAAAGTAATGGCCAAGTGTCTTGGAATAACCGGTGGAATGGGAGCTGGTAAAACAACAGTTTCCAAAATTTTCCAAACGCTGGGTGTTCCTTTATTTGACGCTGATGCTGAGGCAAAAGCATGTTACAAAGATCCAAAAGTCATTGAAGAAATATCCGGCACTTTTGGCCACGATATTTTTATCGATGGCGTGCTACAGCCCAAAGTATTGGCTTCAAAAGTTTTTGCATTCAAAGACCAATTACAAAAACTCGAATCCATCATTCATCCCAAGGTTCATGATCGATGGATTGAATTTGCAACCAAACATGATGAACAACCATACATCATCCGTGAAAATGCCATTTTAATTCCATCCAATGGACACCTCACTTGTGATACGGTACTTCTTATTACAGCGCCATTGGAGGACAGAATCAATCGCGTGATGGGACGATCAAAAATAACGCGAGAAGCCATTTTAGAGCGAATCAGCCATCAATGGCCCGATGAAAGAATGCTGCCTTTTTGCCACTTTGTAATAGAAAACAAACAAGTTCCCTCTGCAGTTGACGCACTCATTCCACAAGTCATGATCATTGACGAATTCATGAAAAAGTAAATCCACAATTTACTCTTCATAACTTCCAAGCCAGTGCAGGCAGAACACGAAAAAAGAAAGCAAATTCGTGAAAACCGAAAGCCTATGTCAAGCAAAGCCAAACGTTGGGTACTTTGTACTTTGATTTTTACGAGTGTCTACCTTTTTATTGTGCATTGATTACACTCAATCAAAGAGCTAAGTATATTTAAGCCATGAACAATAACAACGCTATTCGTTGGACCATTGCCGTGGCATCATTGGGGTATTTTGTAGACATTTACGATCTCCAGCTTTTCAATATCATTGCCAAAGCCAGCCTATTGGGTATTGGTGTCACAGATCCCAAAGAAATTGATAAATGGGATTACCTTCTATTCCTGTGGCAAATGGGAGGGATGTTGGTTGGCGGTTTACTTTGGGGTTGGTTGGGAGATGTTAAGGGCAGGAAGCAAATTCTATTTGGCTCCATTCTATTATACAGCACTGCCAATATTGCCAATGCTTTTGTTACCAGTGTCGAAATGTATAGTCTGATACGATTTATTGCGGGATTGGGTTTAGCCGGAGAACTAGGCGCCGCCATCACTCTGGTCAGTGAACTGATGGACAAGGAAAAGAGGGGGTATGGGACAATGGTTATTGTTACCATGGGAGCTTTGGGGGCAATAGGTGCCGTTTTTGTCTCCAAAGTATCACTGCCCTTTTTCGGTTTGGCCCCATGGCAAACGTCCTACATCATCGGTGGCGGACTAGGTCTTTTGCTTCTTACCCTCAGAGTGGGAACATTTGAGAGTGGGCTATTTCAGCAAGGAGAAAAATCTACCGTGCAACGTGGTAATTTTTTATTGCTTTTTAAAACAAAAGAACGAGCGCTGCGCTATTTGGCCTGCATTGCCATGGGTCTTCCCGTATGGTATTGCGTTGGTATATTAATCAAGTTCAGTAAAACCTTCGCGCTTTTTTCTGACTTACACATAGATGCTAGCATGGGCATTGTCTGTACTTATCTGGGATTATCATTTGGAGACTTGATGAGTAGTCTTTTAAGCCAATTTTTTAAAAGTAGAAAAAAAACCATTATGCTTTACTTGTGGTTAACGGTGATCGTCACCATGACCTATCTGTTTGCGCATCCGATTGGCATAACATTTTTCTATTTTCTGTGCTTTGCTTTGGGAACAGCAACTGGCTACTGGGCGCTTTTTGTTTCCATGGCTGCGGAACTTTTTGGAACCAATATCAGAGCCACTGTGGCCAGCACAACACCCAACTTTGTAAGGGGTGCTGTTGTACCTATGGTGCTTAGCTTCAAGGCCATGGAAAATTGGATGGGAAGTATCAATGCTGCAGTTGTTCTTGGTGTCATCACCATAGGATTAGCGCTGATCAGTGCAAGATATCTGAAAGAATCTTTCGGAAAAGACTTAAACTTCGTAGAAGAATAGAACTTGAAAAGTCTAGAAAAAAAAAAAAGAGCTCCAACAGGAGCTCTTTTGATTCAACAATCAATCACTATTATAATACGTGATCCAATTTTTCAGTCAATACGTTCTTGGGCACTGCTCCAACACTTTTGTCAACCACTTCTCCATTCTTCAAGAATACGATGGTTGGGATATTTCTGATACCAAACTTCATCGAAGTCTCTGGATTCAAATCGACATTTACTTTCCCAACGATAGCGCGTCCTTCATACTCCTTA
>CANEVR010000048.1 GCA_947442505.1 Flavobacteriales bacterium
ACTTAACTTAATCATGATGGCGCAAAAATGCGGCTAAATACATTTAACTTCAATTGTTTTTTAAAATTTTGAAAGTGGAGTGATTCTTTTCCTTTCTTTGCCTTGAATATGAAAACGGCCTCCCAAATTATCGATACGCAACTTCCTACTTTGGGAGAGGATTTTGATATTGCTTTGGCGTTGCGCTGGATGGATGAATGCAGTGTGAATGAGTTGCCTGTTGTGGTGAATGGAGAGTTTAAGGGATTGGTGAGTGAGAATCAATTGCTAGACATTGACAACGAAGATACTTTTATCATGCCAGCGCTTTCTGTCTGGCATGTAGGGTCTGATGATCACTTTTTTTCAATGGTTCATCAATTTGCCCGATATCAAACATCGATAGCCCCCGTCATTGGTAAAGACAATGCCTATTTGGGATGTGTCACAAGAGAAGATTTGGTGGATTTATTGAATGACATGACTTCAGCACATATTGATGGTGGAGTGGTGTTATTGGAGATGGCACCAAGAGATTACACGCTTCAGCAAATAGCACGAATTGTTGAGGAAAATGACGCCAAGATTTTGACGTTGTTTGCATATCCCAACGAGCGTGGTATGACTGAAGTTGTGTTGAAGTTGGATTTGAAAAATGTGAACGCCATTATCCGCAGTTTGGAGCGATTTGAATACAGGGTGCGCGCCACCTTCCAACATCCTGAGGCCAACATTGACTTATTGGATCGTTATGATACATTAATGCGTTTTTTAGACGAGGATTAATTCATGAAGATTTTTTTATATACCCGAAAGGTGGATATGGATCACTTTGAGTACATCAATCAATGGGTGGAATTTTTAATCAGAAGGGGATGTCAATTGTTTGTTCAAGAGAATTTTTTATCCATAAATTTAAGCTATTCCCCTTGGAGAGAATATTTTCAAGTTGTATCAGAAAACAATCAGATTGAAGATGTGGATTTGGCTGTAGGCATTGGAGGTGATGGAACCTTGCTTGAGCTATCAAGGTTTATTGGCAACTATCGAATCCCAATTATTGGTGTAAATACAGGTCGTCTGGGATTTTTATCTGTTGTGCAATTGCATCAGGCCAAGGAGAGTTTTGAATGGATATTGAATCAAGAGTTTGAAATTGAGCACAGGAGTTTTATCTCCATTGCACAATCCGATAATGAAGAAGCCATTTTTCCAAATGCGTTGAATGAAGTGGTTATTGTAGGATATCCGCACAATACGATGATTGCTGTTCATGCTTATGTCAACGACAGGTTCTTAGCTACCTATTGGGCAGATGGTCTGATGTTGGCCACACCCACAGGATCCACAGCGTACTCGTTGAGTTGCGGCGGTCCCATTGTATCCCCAGACACCAATAGTTTTATCATTACTCCCATTGCTCCGCACAATTTGAATGTTCGTCCGCTCATAATCCCAATGTCTCAAAAGGTTACGTTTATTCCAGAGAGCAGAGAGGGGAAATTCATGATGAATATTGATGGTCAAGGTCATTTGATTCACAGCGGAGCACGCATTGTTATGGAACGTGCGCAAAATGAGCTGCGGTTGGTCAAGCTCAAAGGCTCTGATTTTTTTGATACCATTAGAAACAAGATGGGTTGGGGTTTTGATCAACGCAATTGATTTTCATATTTTGCGTTACCTTAGTAGCATGAAGTCATGGCGCATCATATTCATTTGCATTACACTGATTGTTCAATGTGATTTTTTGATGGCGCAAACCAGTCGAAAAAATAAAAGCCATGAATTGGGTTTTAATTTTGGTGGAGGCTATTACATCGGTGAAATCAATCCACACTATGAGAATGTATTGCGGAATGCCAAGTTTAGCTTTGGAATGAGTTACAAACGATTCTTCAGCAAGAGGTGGGGACTTCGGGCATCAGCCATGTATGGCAATACTGAGGCGTGGGATAAGAATAGTTCGGATCCTATGTTGAAATACCGCAATTTGAATTTTAGAAATCGTTTTTATGAGTTTGGCTTGGTGGGTGAAATCAATTTTTTTGACTATCAAATGAACTCAAAAAACTGGATTACACCCTATATGTTTGGAGGAATGGCCTATTACATGATGAACCCGGAGGGTTTTTATCAAGGAGGGTGGATTCCTTTGCAGACCATGTATACAGAGGCCCAAACGCCGGCCAATCAGTATAAATTAAATGGCCTATCCATGCCATTTGGTGTAGGTTTAAAATTCAATATTTTGGGGGCAATGGGACTTTCATTTGAATGGAGCATGCGCAAAACGTGGACAGATTATTTTGACGATGTCTCGGGTCTATATCCAGACAAGCAATTTCAAATGGCACAATATGGTCCGCTAAGTGCGGGACTGTCTGACCCATCTAGTCAAGGACAAATTGCATTGGGTAATGGAGTCTTTACCAATGACAATATTCAGCGCGGGGACCCCTCAAGCAATGATCATTATGGGTTCTTTCTTGCGTCATTGATGATTAGATTGGATAAACCAGCCACCAATTGCTTCAAATAGGTGGTTTCTTTTTACTTTTGCCCGTTAGAATTCTCGTGAGCCAGACTTTATTTGACCATATCAATCAGGAACAAGTTCCTCAGCATGTAGCCATTATCATGGATGGCAACGGACGTTGGGCGAAACAACAAGGCAAAGACCGAGTATTTGGCCATTTCCAAGGTGTTGAGTCTGTAAGGAATGCTGTTAAGGCAGCCATCAAAACCCACGTTAAGTATTTAACGCTGTATGCATTCTCCACAGAAAATTGGAATAGGCCAAAAGAGGAGGTAGATGCGTTAATGGAATTGTTGGTCAATACCATTTTGAAAGAAGTCCCATCCCTCAATGAGCAAGGAATAAGATTGCGTTTCATCGGTGATAGGGAAAGTCTTCCCGCTTCATGTGTTTCAGCAATGATGGAGGCTGAGGATTTGACATCACACAACAATACACTGCATTTGATATTGGCCCTAAGTTACAGCGCCCGATGGGAGATTACCCAAGCGGTGAAAAGGATGATCGATGACAATGTGAAAAGCAATGAAGTTACTGATGCTTTGTTTTCAAGTTATTTGGACACCAAAGACATTCCTGATCCTGAGTTGCTCATTAGAACAAGTGGAGAATTGCGCATTAGCAATTTTTTGCTTTGGCAAATCGCCTATGCAGAGCTATTTTTCACCCAGGCTTTTTGGCCAGATTTTAATGAAGAGTTATTTTTTGAAGCAATACTATCATATCAAAGCAGAGAACGTCGTTTTGGCAAAACCTCTGATCAAATGAAACCGACAGCATGAAACATTTTTTGATTTCTACCTTTCTGTTGGTAGCATTTATCTTTTCAGATACTTTGGTCACCAAAGGACATTCCCAAAAGGTCATTGGCGGAGATATTGGTTACGCTGAACCTCTGAAATATAAGCTGTCCGGGCTGACAGTGATGGGTACGGAATTTACAGATGCCCAAGCCATCAAGGTTTTTTCAGGATTAGAGGAGGGGAAAGAAATCATGGTCCCTGGGGATGCCATTACCGATGCAATAAGAAAGTTGTGGAAACAAAAATTATTTAAGGATATTCAAGTCAAGGTGGCTGAAGTGAGAGGCTCAGAGATCTTTTTGGTTATCGAAGTGAAGGAGATGGAGCGTTTGGGTACATTCAGATTTGAAGGAATCAAAAAATCTGAAGCAGACAATATCAGAGAAAAATTGGACTTGAGATCCGGTAGGGTTTGCGACGAGAATTTAAAGATGACAGCCAAAAATGAAATCCTTGATTATTATGTCGACAAGGGGTTTTTTAGTGCAACCGTCAATATTTCAGAAACACCGGATCCCATTGTAAAGAATGGTGTGCAATTGACTTTCAATATCCAAAGAGGTGAGCGGGTTAAGTTGGAAGAAATTGTATTTCAAGGCAACAATCTGATGGATTCTAAAAAGCTTGCTCGGAGTATGAAAAACACCAAGAAACAAGCTTGGTGGAGGTTCTGGAAGGCTTCAAAATTCATTCAAAAAGATTTTGAGGAAGACAAAGCTGCAATTGTTGCGAAATACAACAAAGATGGATTTAGAAATGCCAAAATTGTCAAGGATAGCTTGTATAAAGTGTCTGACGATCGAATGGTGTTGCTATTGAAACTGGAAGAGGATAAAAAATTCTATTTCGGAGAAATCACCTTTGTAGGAAACACCAAGTATCAGCGTTCTACCTTGGATAGTGTATTGAGCATCAAGAAAGGGGATTTGTACAATTTAGAATTGTTGAATTCACGATTGAGTTTTAATCCCAACGGCAGGGATATCAGTTCTTTGTATACAGATGATGGATATCTGAATTTCTATGCTTACCCCCTGGAAACATTGGTATTGCCTGATACAATAAATGTTGAGGTGCGCATGGGTGAAGGCAAGCAATTTAGAATTGGAGATGTCAATGTAAGCGGGAACACCAAGACTAATGATCACGTGATCTACCGTGAAATTAGAACCAGGCCTGGCGATCTTTTTAATCGTTCAGACCTGATGCGTTCTCAGCGAGAATTGAATGCCATGGGTTTCTTTAATCCTGAGGCTTTTGATATTAGAACCAATCCCAACCCTGACAAAGGGACTGTTGATTTGGAGTATGTCGTAGAAGAGAAACCCAGTGATCAAATTCAATTGAGTGGAGGCTGGGGTGGAGGTCGTGTAGTAGGCTCATTGGGACTTACTTTCAACAATTTTTCGCTGCGCAACATTGGAAAAAGAGATGCTTGGACGCCATTGCCTTCTGGAGATGGTCAGCGACTTTCCATCAATGCCGTTTCAAACGGGATTTTCTTTCAATCTTACAACTTCTCTTTTACAGAGCCTTGGCTAGGAGGAAAAAAACCGAATTCACTTACATTCTCTGCCTACCACTCAGTGCAGAGCAATGGACAGAAAAAGTTCATCAATGACGAGCTCAATCCCAATCGTCAATCGTTGATCATTACCGGAGCCTCTTTTTCTTTCGGTCAACGTTGGCAAAGACCCGATGACTGGTTCATTTTCCAAAGTGGAATTACCTATCAGCATTTTGATTTGAATCGATATGGTTCATTCTTCAGCTTCTCTCAAGGCTATTCCAATATTTTATCGGCCAATTTCACGATAGAACGCAATTCAGTATCTGACCCCATTTACCCAACATGGGGATCAAAGATTACGCTAACAACTAAGGCTACGTTGCCTTATACATTGATTGGAGAAAAAATTCAGGGTAAAGAGTATGATTACGCCAATATGACGGATCAAGAAAAAGTGGATTGGGTGGAATTCTACAAGGTTAAATTCACAGCCAAGTGGTATACTGCGTTGAATAAACACAAGACCAATAAGTTTGTATTAAATACCAATGTTGGTTTTGGTTTCTTGGGCGCATACAACAAGGGTCTGGGTCAGTCTCCATTTGAAAGATTTTATTTGGGTGGTGTATTCTTGAGCGGTTTCTTGTTGGACGGACGTGAAATAGTTAACCTACGTGGTTATGATGATTTGTCCTTGACTACACCTTCTGACCGTGTTGGAGCGCCCGCCATCACTAAGTACAGTTTGGAATTGCGTTATCCATTGACCACCAATCCCAGTGCTACAATTTATGCGCTTACCTTCTTGGAAGGTGGCAGAACTTGGGCGGATTTCTCCAACTATGACCCCTTTAATTTGTACAAATCAGCCGGTGCGGGATTGAGAATATTTCTCCCCATGTTTGGTCTATTGGGCTTTGATTATGGTTGGAGATTGGATGAGATTAACAAATATCCCAATATGGCCAAAGGTCAATTCCATTTTTCTATTGGCATGAATCTTGGCGAACTCTAAACAATATCGTAAATTGCAGAACGTTAAAGCGCCAATGAAAAATTTAATTCTTTCCATCGTTGTTTGTTTAAGCGCCTTGGTGGTGTCTGCACAGAAATTTGGTTACGTTGATTCCAAATACATTTTAAGTCACGTGCAAGCCTATGCAGATGCGCAATCAGAGATCGATCAGATGAGTTCTGATTGGCAAAAGGAAATCGAGCAAAAGTATGAGTCCATCGAAAAAATGGAAAAGGCCTATCAAGCGGAGAAGATTTTGCTAACGGGTGAAATGAAAAAGAAGCGTGAGGAAGAGTTGGAAGAAAAACGCAAAGAGGCCCGTGAGTTGCAGAAGAAACGTTTTGGTGTTGAAGGTGATTTGTTTAAAAAGCGCGAAGAGTTGATCAAGCCCATTCAAGATGAGATATACACAGCCATTCAAGAAATTGCCAGTCAGGGCGGTTTAATGGTGGTGTTTGACAAAGCAACCAACAGTAATATTTTATACTCCAATCCCAAACATGACGTGAGTGATAAAGTACTAAAGAAAATGGGATTGAAACCAGGAGAGACCAATGATGGCGGAGAAGGAGATGAGGAAGAGGGAGGGGAGGACAAATCAGGATCCGGAAAAGAGAAACCAGGTACAGGCACCAAACCTACGGGAAATAAGCCTGGCACAACCAATACAAAGAGAAATCCATAATCGTTTTAAAATAGAATACATGAAAAAGTTAAGTTTGTTTGCAGTCGTTTTGTTCAGTGCTATTGTGATGAATGCTCAAAAAGTAGGTCATACCGATGGACAAGTACTTTTGTTCTCCATGCCAGAAATTACAAAGGTCAATGCTGATTTGGAAAAAATTTCAGGTGATTTCAGCAACACCATGAATGAGATGCAAAAGGATTATCAAACCAAGCTGCAAGAGTTTGAGGCCAATAAAACGACATGGCCAGAGGCTATTCTTCAATCCAAGTACAAAGCCATCATGGACTTAGAAAAGAACATGACTGACTTTGAGCAAACGGCTAATACAGAATTGGAGAAGAGCAGAAATGATTTGTTGCAACCGTTGATTGAGAAAATTGGTAAAGCGATCGAGGATGTTGCCAAAGAGGAAGGTTATTCTTATGTAATCGATGCCAGCACTGGCGTCTTGTTGTACCGTGGAGGTGATGATTTGACGGATAAGATTAAAGTTAAATTGGGTATTCCACTTACACCTCCAACAGAGGCCGTTCCTGCTCCAGCGCCCAAGAAGTAATGCCTAGCTCCGGACCAATAGGAATATTTGATTCGGGCATTGGAGGAATGACGGTGGCGCAAGCCATTCGCAAAGCATTGCCCAATGAGCGTTTTATTTACTTTGGTGACACTGCTCATCTACCATACGGAGACAAGTCCCCAGAGAGTATAAGACACTACGCAGCGCGGATTACGCAGTATTTGATGGATCAGAAATGCAAGGCCATTGTCATTGCATGCAATACTGCCAGCGCACATGCTTTCAAAACGGTATGTGATGTTGCTGGTCCGCATGTTCCCGTGATCAATGTGATTGATCCTGTTGCCCAATACGTAGCAGGGAAGTTCAAGAAACAGAACATTGGCGTCATCGGAACCAAGGGAACCATAGCGTCAAGGGTTTATGTCAATCGGATTGAAAAGCTCAATAAATCGCTCAAGGTAATTTCCAATGCTACACCGCTCTTGGCATCGATGATTGAAGAGGGTTTTTATAACAATAAAATCTCTCAAACCATCATCAATAGCTATTTGTCCAAACCCAATTTTAAAGATATTGATGCGCTTATTTTGGCTTGCACGCATTATCCTTTGATTCGGAAAGAAGTGGATTTGTTTTACAAGAAGAAAATTGAAATCATTGACAACGGTGAGGTTGCCGCTTCGGCGCTTAAAGCTGCACTGGGTGAGCAAGATCTATTGAACAATCGTAAAACCAAAACCAAAGATATTTTTGTTGTCTCTGATTATACGGAGGCGTTTGAGTTGTCTACAAAAATATTTTTTGGCGAAAAAGTAGTTTTGAAAACAGCCAGAATCTGGAAGTGATTATTGCGCTAATGCGTATTCCTTGAGGTATTCAAATGATTGGGTGAGTTTACCCATTTGGGTTTCCATTCCACCTTTAATCATTGCATTATTCTCTTCCAATAAAGCAGGAATAACAGTGTTGATTAATTCATTTCCAAAGTCCTCAGATGCATCCCTAGGTAGTTCACAGGGTAAATTATCTACAGACATGACCATAATCGCATCTTCCTTTTTCCAATTGCATTCCTGTTGTTCTAAAGTACAATATCCAAAAAACGGATCCGCAATTGTACTGGCCTTGATGGTGGCTGCAATCGGACCATTTACATCACAGCTGATGTCAGCAATTACTTTGCATTGATTACTAGGGCTGGCCAAATCTTCAGCAGTAATCAACAATGGATTTCCTGATTTCCAAAGATGGCAGGCAAAGTAAATGTCTGCGTCCTTGACCCAATTCATCAAAACACTTTTGTACAATTCAGGGGATTGGTAAAATTCCTTCTTATCAAATCCACCATCAGAAATCCTTTGGTAATACTGATGGGTATCAAGATGCGTGTAAATGTTTTCAGAACCTTGATAGTGACTGAATTCTTCAGGAGAGACCAAAGTAAGATTGAAACGCTGAATCATTTCTTCAGCACCATGTCCAACCCGTCCATAACCTGTAACCACCGCTTTGATGGGCCTTTGGAATAGTTCACTGTTGATGTGGGATTCCATTTCAACGCGGTCATGACAAGATATGGGAGAGGGTAGTTGATACCAGTTGTATTTTAAGCCAAGAGCCCTGAATCCTTCAAAAACCCCGACAATTCCGGCATATCGACCAAAACCAATAACCCTTTTTCCTTTCTCATCCTTTAAAACTTCATAATCAATCAGGGTAATTTTCATGTCCATGATGGCCTTCAAAAGCTTGGCATTGTATGACTGTTTTTTAATGGTGTGCGAGAAAAAAAGATAGGTCTTCTCAGGTATCAGCTGATCGATAGGAACTTCTTTAACGCCTATGAGCACATCACAATCCGTCACATCATGGACTACCGCAATGCCTGAATCCAAGTACTCTTGATCTGTGAATTTTCTGATAGCACTGGTTTGCGCTACGATATCGATATTCGGATATTTCGCCATAGCCTGCTTACATTGTTCAGGTGTAAGAGCAACACGAAAGTCAGGAGGCGTTTTCCCCTCTTTGATTAATCCTATTTTTAAGTTTTTCATATATGCTGTCATTGAGCGTCGCAAAAATAAGTCTTGCCAGCCTCAGAAAGCACAATATTTAAGCAGCAGCGGAATTCTTTTTGGCTACTTGTTTGTTGGCATAAGCGACAGCGGCTTCGCGTACCCACGCCCCATTGTCATAGGCGTTCTTGCGGGTAGCTACTCTTTGCTTGTTGCAAGGACCGTTTCCTTTGACCACTTCATTGAATTCAGTCCAATCTATTTCACCAAAATCATAGTGTCCTCTTTCTTCATTCCATTTCAAATGAGGATCGGGCAAAGTGAGACCCAAATATTCAGTCTGAGCCACCGACATGTCCACAAATTTTTGTCTCAATTCATCATTGCTGTGGCGTTTGATTCTCCAAGTCATGTTTTGAGAGCTGTGAGCAGATTCTTTGTCACTTGGACCAAACATCATTAAACTCGGCCACCACCAACGATTCAATGCATCTTGTGCCATTTGTTTTTGTGCAGGTGAGCCTTTGGCCAAGGCAATCATGATTTCATAACCTTGTCTTTGATGGAAGGATTCCTCTTTGCAAATTCTGATCATGGCTCGGCTGTAAGGACCATAACTGGTGCGTTGCAAGGAAACTTGATTCACAATGGCAGCACCGTCAACTAACCAACCGATGGCGCCGATATCAGCCCAAGAGAGTGTAGGGTAATTGAATATGCTTGAGTATTTTGCTTTGCCTGTGTTCAGTTCATCAATGAGCGTATCCCTATCTACACCAAGTGTTTCAGCTGCGCTGTACAAATACAAACCATGTCCACCTTCGTCTTGAACTTTGGCCAAAAGGATGGCTTTTCTTCTTAACGATGGAGCGCGTGTAATCCAATTTCCTTCAGGCAACATCCCAACAATTTCACTGTGGGCATGTTGGGCAATTTGACGAATCAACGTCTTGCGATACCCATCAGGCATCCAATCTTTCGCTTCCACTTTATTTTCAGCAGCTACATAAGCTTCAAAACGCTCCAAGTTCTCCATGGTTACTTCAAATTTTAAGCAATGTTAGGAAAGGAAATCTTAATCAGGATAGGATTTGGCTAAAATCATTAAAAAAATGACCAAAGAACGTATTTTCGCAGCATGGCAAGACCCGTTTTTCATTCTTTGCGTGTGCATGAAGTGCGCAAAGAGACTTCAGATGCAGTTTCAGTAGCTTTCCAAATTCCAGCGGAATTGCAGGAGGCTTTTCGTTATCAACCCGGTCAATATTTGACTTTAAGGACAACGATTGATGGGCAAGACATCAGAAGGTCGTACTCTATATGCAGCGCTCCTTTTGAGAAAATGTGCAGGGTGGCCATCAAGAAAGTGGATGGGGGAGTTTTTAGCACTTGGGCCAATGAACATTTGGTTTCGGGTATGGAGTTGCAGGTGATGACACCCATGGGACATTTTACGGCATCAATGGATGCGGGACATCAAAAGCATTATTTGCTTATTGGGGCAGGTAGTGGAGTTACGCCATTGATTTCATTGGCCAAGACGATATTAAAGGATGAACCAAGAAGTGAGGTGTCCATGATTTTGGGAAATCGTCAATTCAACAGTATCATTTTTAGAGATGAATTGGAAGATTTGAAGGATACTTATCTGGGGCGTTTCAGAATGTTCCATGTATTGAGCAGTGAGCCCAATGATGTGACTTTGTTGCATGGGAGAATTGACAATGACAAGATAGAAGGATTCTTGAAAACTTTTTTGGCACACCCCCCTATAGATGAGGTATTCCTTTGTGGTCCGCAGATGATGACAGAAGGTGCGCGTGATTTGTTTTTAGCCAGGGGCATGAATCCTGAGCATGTTCATTTGGAATTGTTTGGAACAGCTTTGCCGCAAGGCGCAGCAAAAAAAGTTGTTTCAGAAGACAATGGTGAGCTTTGTGAGGTTTCAGTGATTTTTGATGGACAGCAGACGGATTTCAAAATGCCAAAGACCCAACCGGTTTTGGATGCGGCGCAAGCTGCCGGAGTTGACATTCCTTTCAGTTGCAAGGGCGGCATGTGTTGCACCTGCAGAGCAAAAGTGATGGAGGGTCAAGCGGAAATGATCGTCAATTACGCATTGGAGCCGGGTGAAGTAGAATCCGGCTATGTCCTCACTTGTCAAGCCCTTCCAAAATCAGATAAGTTGATCGTAGACTTTGATCAATAAAAAATATTTTTGATGCCCTGTCTCCGTGTAAATTTGTAACATGGAGATTCCAAGTAAATATGAACCACAAAGTGCGGAAGCCAAGTGGTATGCCTATTGGTTAGAGAAAGGTTTTTTTAATAGTGTGCCTGATGATCGTCCGGCCTACACAATCGTGATACCACCACCCAATGTGACGGGTGTATTACACATGGGTCACATGCTGAACAACACGATTCAAGATGTTTTAATCAGAAGAGCCAGAATGCGCGGATACAACGCGTGCTGGGTGCCAGGAACGGACCATGCTTCCATTGCCACAGAGGCCAAAGTTGTTCAGAAGCTGAGAGCAGAAGGGGTAAAAAAATCTGATTTATCCAGAGAAGCTTTTTTGGAGCACGCGTGGGAGTGGACACACAAACACGGAGGAATCATCTTAGAGCAGTTGAAGAAATTGGGAGCAAGTTGCGATTGGAATCGCACGCGCTTTACCATGGATGAAAAATATTACGAGGCGGTTATTGATACCTTTATTGACTTATATAACAAAGGTAAAATATACCGTGGTGAGCGCATGATCAATTGGGATCCAGCGGCCAAAACAGCGCTTTCCGATGAGGAAGTAATTTACAAGGATGTTCAATCCCACTTGTACCATTTGAAATATCAGGTGGTGGGAAGTGATGCGTTCATTGTCGTTGCCACAACACGTCCAGAAACCATCCTTGGTGATACTGCGGTTTGTGTCAATCCAAAGGATGAACGATACAAGCACTTACATGGGAAGAAAGTGATGGTGCCTCTGGTTAATAGAGAGGTAATGATTATTGCGGATGATTATGTTGATATGGAGTTTGGGACAGGTTGTCTCAAAGTAACTCCGGCGCATGACATGAATGACTTCATGTTGGGACAAAAGTATCAACTGGAAATCATCAACATGATGAATGATGATGGTACAATCTCGGAAGCTGGAGGTATGTATATTGGACAAGATCGATTTGCAGTTAGAAAGCAAATCGCTTTGGATTTAGACGCTGCAGGACTTTTGATTAAACAAGAAGCCTACAGCAACAAGGTTGGTTATTCAGAGCGCACAGATGTGGTTATCGAACCAAGATTGTCCATGCAGTGGTTTGTTGACATGAAAGATTTGAGCAAGCCTGCTTTGGACAATGTCATGAATGACAACATCAAATTTTTCCCTCCCAAGTTCAAGAATTCCTACAAGCATTGGATGGAGAATATCAAGGACTGGTGTATTTCAAGACAACTTTGGTGGGGTCATCAGATTCCTGCCTACTACACGGAAGATGGGCATTGGATAGTAGCAAAATCTTTGGAAGAAGCACAAGAAAAGTGCAAATCGCAATACCCGGATTACACAGGTGGATTAAAACAGGATGAGGATGTATTGGACACTTGGTTCTCCTCCTGGTTGTGGCCGATAGCCGTTTTTGATGGCTTCTATCGTGAAGATGAAGTTTCATATTATTATCCGACAGCGGATTTGGTTACTGCACCTGAAATCATGTTTTTCTGGGTGGCCAGAATGATAATTGCTGGTTATGAATACCGAGGAGAATTGCCTTTTAAAAATGTCTATTACACGGGAATTGTAAGAGACAAGCAAGGCCGAAAAATGAGTAAGTCATTGGGCAATTCCCCGGATCCTCTGGTATTGATAGATCAGTACGGAGCGGATGGGGTTAGAGTAGGCATGCTGCTATCATCACCTGCAGGAAATGACCTGCTTTTTGATGAGGGATTGTGCGAACAAGGAAGGAATTTTGCCAATAAAATTTGGAACGCTTTCCGATTGGTCAATGGTTGGGGTGAGAATACAGAAAAGGCTAAACCCAGGGGATCTGCTTTGGTAGCTGTTCAGTGGATGAATGCTAGATTGAATCAAGTGATTGATCAATTGAATGATGATTACGACAAGTTCAGAATGAATGAAGCCTTAATGAACACCTATAAGCTCGTTTGGGATGATTTCTGTGCTTGGTATTTGGAGATGGTGAAACCTCCATATGGAGAAAAATTGGATGAAGAGACATACGCAGCGACCATTGAGATATTTGAGAAAATTTTGACATTGTTGCATCCCTTCATGCCCTTCTTATCAGAGGAAATTTGGCAAACGATAAGGGTTCGCCAGGAGGGTGAAAGCCTCTGTCTTGCACAATGGCCAGTTGCCATACCCGCTGATGAAAATTGGCTCAACGGATTTGAAGCATTTACAGAGTCGGTGATTGGAATTAGAAACATCCGTAAGGACAATGCCATTGCCAACAAGGAAAAATTGGTGCTGAAGGTGTTGAAACAAGATGGAGACCTTTCAGTATATCATACCGCCATCGAGCATTTGGGTAACATTGAGGCAACAGAAATGTGCGATGAAAAACCTGCGGCTTGCTATTCATTTATTGTGAAGGGAAGGGAATTTTTTATTCCTTTCACGGAGAAGTTTGATGTAACTGCCGAGCTGAAGAAGCTGGGTGATGACTTGGCCTATACGGAGGACTTTTTGCAAAAGGTAAGGGTGAAGTTAACGAACGAACGATTTGTATCCAATGCGCCGCAACAAGTATTGGACTTGGAGCGGAAAAAGGAGGAAGACGCGATGCATAAAATTGAATTGTTAAAAACCCAAATCGCCGCGTTAGCCAAATAAGTAGGTATTATTACTGATTTGTTATTGAAAAAAAGAAAATAGTTTTGAGAACATCACTAAGCGCTTATATTTGCGATTACGACGAAAAATTATGAAAAAGATATATTCTTTGATTGCAGCGTTGCTAACATTGACAACGCTCACCACTTGGTCACAGCACGTGCACGATTTCAAATGTGGACATGCCCGCCAACACGCCAAGTTGTTGCAAGAAAACCCACAGATTGCGCAATGGCAGGCTTTGTCTGACCTCTATATTGCCGAATTCTTAAGGAACAACCCAGGTTTGGATCGCAATGATTCTAGCCAGATTTATACCATTCCTGTGGTATTCCACATCATTCACAATTTTGGACCAGAGAACATTCCCAATGAGAATATCTACAACCAGGTTGCCATCTTGAATAGAGATTATCAAAAGTTGAATGCCGACACTAGTGTAGTTGTTGATGCTTTCCGCTCTAAGATTGCCAATTGTGGATTTCAGTTCAAGCTGGCCACCATTGACCCTATGGGCAATTGCACCAACGGAATCGACCGCATCGTTTCTCCTTTGACCAATATCGGTTCTGATATTGCCAAATTGAATCCATGGCCACGTCACAAATATTTGAATGTTTGGGTAGTGAACAACATGGAAGATGGAGTGGCTGGTTACGCATTCTATCCTTCAGCTGTTGCTGATCCTTTTTCTGCTTGGAGAGACGGTATTATTATCCGATACAACTATATCGGTTCTTTATCTCCCGCAAGCCCAGGCTTAAGCAGAGCATTGACGCACGAGATTGGTCACTGGTTGGATCTCTCACACACTTGGGGTAATACCAATGATCCAGAAGTAGAGTGTGGTGATGATAACGTTGAGGATACTCCTCCAACGGCCGGTCACGATAATTGCGGAAACGTTTCTGATTATGAGTGTGATTCCGAAACTTTACCTTTGACCAATGAAACCAATCAATCTGTTTATGTCTTTACCGGCCTTACCGCTGCTGCAGGAACAGTTGATTCCATCGCCGTTCCAAGCATGGAAGACGGCGGATTGGTTTTTTCAAACTTTAGCGCAATTGGAGTTTCAAGTGCAACAGCTGAAAATGATAAGTTCTCTTTCTCAAATTGGGACTTGGGAGCTACCAACAATCTTACTAGCTATCCAAACCTTACCGGTGTAATCAACACTGGAAAGTATTATGAGTTTACAGTAAGCAACGATGTTACACAATTGTTGAACATGACATCATTAACTTTTGATGTTGCAAGAAGCGCGGATGGTCCAAGAACTTTCTCTGTTCGCTCAAGTGTTGACAATTTCAATTCAAATATCGCAGGTACCATTAGCCCTGCAAACCCAGGTTTGAGTGTTCAAGGAAGCAATATTTTCTTTATCACCAATGACAATACAACCCAACAAGTTGGTTCAAGAATCACCTTGGGTGGAAACAATTTTGCATTGAATGAAGGATCTGTGACTTTCAGAATATACGGTTGGAATGCAGAAGGTGCCAATGGCAATTTCACTGTAGACAATGTGGCTTTGGCCGGAACATACGGTACCATTGAAAACGTACAGAATTACATGGAGTATTCTTATTGCTCAAGCATGTTTACACATGGTCAAAAGGAACGTATGATAGGTGCTTTGAATGTTCCTATCGCAAGCCGCAACAATTTGTGGAGTGCTGAGAATTTGGCAGCAACAGGAACAGATGGTATCAATGATTTGGCTTGTGCTCCAACCGCGGATTTCTATCCAGAATTCAACATAGCTTGTGAAGGAAGCAACGTACAATTCTTTGATTATTCTTCAGACGCTGACGCAACTACATGGTCTTGGACTTTCCAAGATGCCACTCCTGCAACAAGCACTGCGCAAAACCCAACAGTTGTGTTCAACGAGTTTGGTTGGAAGACGGTTACTTTAACTGCTGGCAATGCCAACGGAACCACTGCTACATCAAACACAATGGCGATCTACGTTACCCCAACTTCATGGTGGGAGATACCCGGAGTATTGCAAGAGAATTGCACTGCCAATCCTTTCTCTTACTTCGGTTGGAAGTCTTACAATTTGGCGAGCAACAATACTGATTTCACGCACGTGAGCAATGCTGGATTTGGAACGGCCAATGGTGCTATACTTTTGGATAATGCCAATGCAGAATCATCTCCCAACGGTATGGTAGGTTTTGATTCTGATGAGTTGGTTTCTCCAGCAATGGATTTGAATGTTTTATCAAGTGGTAAACTGACCTTCCGTTATGCCTATTCTACAGGAGCTTTGACTGAAACTGATATCACAGAATCATTGGAAGTATGGTCAAGCCGTGATTGCGGTGAATCTTGGCAGTTGCGCACAACCATTGATGGTGTTGACTTGGTAACTGCCGGCGCTGGTGCTGCATATTTTGTTCCCAATACTTCAACCCATTGGGGTTACAAAGAGGTAACCATTCCTTCTACTTATGAGACAGAGAATGTTCGCTTCAAGTTCATTTTCAATTCTTCTATGTTCAGCAACAATCTGTATTTGGATGATATCAATATCACTGGTACAGTTGGTTTGGATGAGTTTGGTAAGCGCCGTCAGTTCAGTGTTTATCCCAACCCTACGAGCGATATTTTGAATGTAGAATTGCCAACGGATGGAGGAACATATACTTCATTGAATGTATTGGATCTTTCAGGACGCGTTGTATACAATCAATTGATTACGGCTCAATCTAAGTTGCAGATATCTACAGCTGCTTTGGCTGCTGGAGTTTATGTGATTGAATTGAATGGAAATACTGGTAAAGTAGCACAACAATTCATGAAGGGAATTGAATAATAAAAAGTAATGATATTGAAAAAGGCCGTCATTGACGGCCTTTTTTATTGTTCAATAATGATGTAAATGTCAGTTACGCAAAGACTGTTTGAAGAGCAGATTTAAAGGCTTCGATGGTTTTTGCAAGGTCCTCCATGCTATGGGCTGCCGAAACAAATCCAACTTCATAACCACTAGGACCGAGGTAAACCCCTTGTTCTAATAATGCGGCGTGCAGGGGAGCGAATCGTTTGACTTCTTCTGCATTAATCTCCCTCATAGATCTTACGGATTCTGCAAATCCAAAAGACAACCAGAAGATAGAGCCAACGGAGAAAATTTTGAATGCGTATTCCTTCTCTTGCGCAAAAGTATTGATTGCGCTTACAAGAAAGTCAGTTTTGCTTTTTAAATTGTCATAAAAACCGGGTTCAAGACAAGCTTTTAATTGAGCGATACCAGCAGCCATGGCCACTGGATTTCCGCTTAAAGTTCCCGCTTGATAAACGGGTCCATCCGGAGCAACCTTAGACATGATTTCAGCTGAAGATGCATAAGCCCCAACGGGCATACCTCCGCCTATGATTTTACCAAAAGCCATTACATCGGGTTGAATTCCATAGTAGCCAGCAGCTCCTTCAAAGCCTACTCTAAATCCTGAGATCACCTCATCAAAGAGCAACACGATACCCTCACGGGTACAAATGGTTCTTAAATCTCTTAGGAATTGAACATCCTGAATCAATAAGCCATTATTGGCAGGAATGGGTTCAATGGCGATGACTGCGATTTGATTTTTATACGTTTGAATCGCATTTTCTACGGCCTCAATATCGTTCAACGGCAGAACAATGGTTTCTTTGGCATACGATTCTGGAATACCTGCTGAATCAGAAGTTCCCAACGTGGCCAAACCGCTACCCGCTTTCACAAGAAGACTATCTACGTGACCATGGTAACATCCCTCGAATTTGATGATTTTGTCTCGACCTGTATACCCGCGGGCCAAACGAATGGCACTCATAGCAGCTTCAGTTCCACTGCTTACGAATCTGATTTTTTCGATAAAACGGTGGTGAGACAGAATCAAGGTCGCCAATTCGTTTTCCAATAGTGTAGGCGCCCCAAAGCTACTTCCTTTGGCGACAGCATGACCAATCGCATCAACGACGTTGTCATTGGCATGCCCTAAGATTAAAGGTCCCCATGAACAACAATAATCGATGTACTCATTGCCATCAATGTCCCATACATGAGATCCTTTTCCGCGGTCAAAAAAGATGGGACTTCCTCCTACGGATTTGAATGCCCTTACAGGTGAATTTACGCCACCAGGAAACAAGGCTTTTGCTATTTCAAAAGCTTCATTTGATTTGTTTCTAATCATCATGCGATTTCTTCAACAACAAAGCGGTATTGCTCCATGATGGCATTGCAAAGCAATTTTTGACATGCTTCTTTCACCATTGATGTCGCTGCTTCTTTGGACGCTGCATCTACCCAAAGGGTCATGTGTTTTCCAATACGAACGTTGCTGATTTGGCCTAAACCAAGATTTTCCATGGCCGATGTAACGGCCTTTCCTTGAGGGTCTAGTAATGCATCCAATGGCATTACATCTACTTCTGCTTTGAATTTCATGATGATATTTTTTTGTAATGGGCCAATGACAACAGAATGTATTCTACTGTAATAATCATTGTGCTTACAAAAATAGATAAATCCAATAGTTCACAAGTGAGTAATGTCATCGCTGCGGATAAAATTAATATCCACCTGATCTCTTGACCTTTCCAAACGAGACCTTTGAATTTTAAATTCAATAAGGGCAGAGTGGACACCATCAAGATCGTTGTTAGAGCAACAAATAACAATATGATGAACTGGGGAAATGGATTGATTTCTTCCCATGAATAGCCGAATATGGATATCCATACCATGGCATTAGCAGGTACGGCTAAACCTTTGAAATGTTCAACCTTTGAGGTGTCCAAGTTAAAACGACCAAGTCGATAAGCCGCTCCAATGGCAATCAGAAAACTCAAGTTTTGTAAAGGATGATTTTCGAGCAAATGATAGGCCCACATTGCAGGTACTACGCCAAATGAAACAACATCAGCCAAGGAGTCCAATTGTCCGCCCAATGAAGAAGAAACATGTAAAGCCCGCGCTACCAATCCATCAAAAAAATCCAAAATGGCTGCTGTTAAAACCCAACCGACGGATAACATAGGATCATCTTGCACGTGCAAAATGGCCATGCATCCACAAACCAGGTTTCCCATGGTTATCGCATTGGGAATCCAGGCTTTCATGCTTACAAGGTTTGCTTCACTTCAACTTCTTCAAAAGCCTCAATGATGTCACCAACATTGATGTCATTGAATTTATCGATGTTCAATCCACACTCATAACCCTTGGTAACATCTTTAACATCATCTTTGAAACGCTTCAAAGAACCAAGATTTCCGGTATGAACAACAATGCCATCTCTGATGATTCTGACTTTGTTGTTTCGGTTGATTTTTCCATCTTGAACAAAACATCCAGCGATGGTTCCCACTTTGGTAATTTTGAAAGTTTCACGGATTTCTGCAGTACCCACCACTTTTTCTTCAATCTTGGCGGATAGCATTCCTTCCATGGCTTCTTTGATCTCTTCAATGGCCTTATAGATGATGCTGTATTGACGGATTTGAATTTCTTCAGCCTCAGCCAATTTGCGTGCACCAGTGCTGGGACGAACTTGGAAACCAACAATGATGGCGTCTGATGCAGAGGCCAGCAATACATCGCTTTCAGAGATTTGTCCAACACCTTTGTGAACGATGCTGACTTGCACTTTGTCAGTAGAAAGCTTTTGCAAGCTATCCACCAATGCTTCTACAGATCCATCCACGTCACCTTTGACAATCAAATTCAATTCTTTGAAGTCACCCAAGGCAATACGGCGACCAATCTCTTCGATGGTCAAATGCTTCTTGGTTCTTACACTTTGCTCACGCTGCAACTGTTGACGCTTGGTAGCAATCTCACGTGCTTCACGCTCGTCTTCAAATACAAAGAATTTATCACCTGCGTTGGGCGCTCCTTCAAATCCTAGGATTGAAACTGGGGTAGCTGGACCTGCTTCATCTATTTTCTGACCACGTTCGTTGAACATGGCACGCACACGACCGCTCCATTGACCAGCAAGAATGGAGTCACCAATGCGCATGGTACCAGAAGATACCAAGCACGTAGTTACAAAACCACGTCCTTTGTCCAATGAAGCTTCAATGATGGTACCGTTGGCGCGCTTGTTGGGATTGGCTTTCAAGTCAAGCATTTCAGCTTCTAGAACAACTTTTTCTAAAAGTTTATCGATGTTCAATCCTTGTTTGGCCGCAATTTCTTGCGATTGGAATTTACCACCCCATTCTTCAACCAAAATGTTCATGGCTGACAATTGCTCACGAATTCTGTCTGGGTTGGCTCCTTCTTTATCAATCTTGTTGTAAGCAAATATCATGGGCACACCTGCAGCTTGAGCATGTGAGATGGCCTCTTTGGTTTGTGGCATGACGTTGTCATCCGCTGCGATTACAATAATGGCCAAGTCAGTTACTTGAGCACCACGCGCACGCATGGCAGTAAACGCCTCGTGACCCGGAGTATCAATGAAAGTAATTTGTTTTCCAGTGGGCAATTTCACGCTGTATGCTCCCATGTGTTGGGTGATACCGCCTGCTTCCCCCGCAACCACATTGGCTTTGCGGATAAAGTCAAGCAATGACGTTTTACCGTGGTCAACGTGTCCCATAACTGTAACAACGGGAGGGCGTGATACCAATTCGCCTTCAGTGTCGGATTCTTCAAACGAAGCCTCAGAAACTTCAGCACTCACGAATTGGATTTCAAAACCAAACTCTTCAGCAATGATTTGAATGGTTTCCGCATCCAAACGTTGATTGATGGAAGCAAAAATTCCCAACTGCATACAAGCTGCAATAATCTCCGTGGGTTGACGATTCATCATCGTTGCCAATTCAGAAACAGTAACAAATTCTGTAAGCTTCAAAATCAAATTCTCAGCTTGTTCGCGAATCTTGCGCTCCTCGTGTTTTCTGGCTACGTTATCGCGCTTGTCCCTTCTGTTTTTGGAAGCTTTGGATTTTCCTTGACCACCTAAACGGGCAAGTGTCTCGCGAATTTTATTTTGAATGTCTTGTTCGCTCAATTCAGCTTTTGGCTGCGCGGCTTGGCCGGGTTGACCAGGTCTTGGTTTGTTTTGATTGCGTTTGTCAATCTCTTGTTGACGATTGATGTCAACCTTGGAAACGCGCTTGCGCTTGCGTTTCTCTTTGTTGTCATCCGCTTTTTGCTCAGGTTTTTTCTTTTCTTGCTCTACAGGCAATACTATTTTACCCATCACTTTGGGTCCTGTCAATCTTTCCACATTTACGCGGATAAGTTCTTTCTCCTCAGGTTGGGGAGCAGCAACAGGCTCAGGTGTGGGCTCAACAACCACAGCTGGTTCTACGATTGGCTCCGCAATTGTTTCAACAGGAGCTGCTACTTTTTCTTCGTCAGCAGCCTTCTTTCCTTTTTTAGAAGCCGCCGCTTCCGCAGGCGTTTCTTTCTTTTTCTTTCCTTTGCTCTGTATGGCAGATAAATCAATTTTTCCAATGATTTTCACCTCATTTTGACCCTCTGATTTTTCAGCTACAGGTTCAATGATGGGTGTATTTGGAATGATAACTTCCGAATTGCTGTCTGATACAACTTCAGTTTTTGATTCAGTTACCTCCTCAGGCTTTGGATCCGGTCTTTTTCTCTTGAATTGAGAAAGATCAATTTCAGAACTTTCTTCTTCCTGTTGATCAGATTTCTTTTTTGAATCTTGAATAGTAACCGTCTCTCTGGACTCTTTGATTTTGGTGGCTACCGCTTTGGTTTTTTCTTTGGCAATCTGATCACCTGCGAATTCAGCAAGCAACATATCATACACCTCAGCCTCAATTTTGGCCATTGGATTGCTATCGATAGAGACGCCTTTTTTAGCTAAAAACTCCACGATGGTATCCTTACTCACGTTGAGTTGAGTAGCGGCTTTCCCTAATCGTTGTGGTCCTTTTGTTTCTGACATTTTGTTGTAATTTAAAATAACTTATCTTTCCCCTCTTTCTTCTATTGTAAAAAATAACCGTAAAACTTATTCGAATTCTGCACGCAAAATTCCCAATACCTCTTCCACTGTTTCTTCTTCTAAATCTGTACGTCTCACCAATTCCTCTTTGGATAAATCAAGCACTGAGCGCGCTGTATCGCAACCCACAGACTTCAATTCATCAATGATCCAGCTGTCAATTTCGTCTGCAAATTCTTCCAAATCCACATCATCCAAATCAGTATCTGTTTCGCGGTAAACATCTATTTCAAATCCACACAAACGACCTGCTAGGCGAATGTTGTGTCCACCTTTTCCGATGGCCAAAGACACTTGGTCAGGTTTTAAGAAAACGTCTGCCTTCTTGTTTTCTTTGTCCAAAGTGATGGAGCTTATTTTAGCAGGAGCCAATGCACGACTGATCAACAACTGCTCATTGGTGGTGTATTGAATAACATCGATGTTTTCATTGCGCAATTCACGAACGATACCGTGAATACGAGAACCCTTCATTCCAACGCAAGCACCTACCGGATCAATGCGGTCATCATAACTCTCTACAGCTACTTTGGCGCGCTCTCCTGGCTCACGAACAATGTTTTTAATGGTGATCAAACCATCAAAAACTTCAGGTACTTCTTGCTCAAACAATTTCTCAAGGAATTCAGGAGCAGTTCTGCTCAAGATGATTTGAGGAGTGTTGCCACGCATTTCAACTTTAGAAACTACGGCACGCAAAGTGTCGCCTTTTTTGTAGAAATCCGCAGGAATTTGTTGTTCTTTGGGCAACAACAACTCATTGTTTTCATCGTCCAAAACCAAAATTTCTTTTTTCCA
>CANEVR010000049.1 GCA_947442505.1 Flavobacteriales bacterium
TGGAAAAACTACTACAAAAAAGCAAATGGGTTGAATGATGAAAAAGAAAAATGTAAACCCATTTTAGGATTAAATTATAAATGTAAATTTGTACCAGGACAAACACTAAAAACAACAGTTAAACTGTAAACTTTTTTTAGGACGGGTCATGCCTTCATCCCCTCATCCCCTCATCCCCTCATCCCCTCATCTCTCTTATTCCTTCACCCAAGACTGAACCAATCTCACATTATTTTCTCCTACAACTTGCATCTGATAAGCGCCAGCAGACCAATCACTAACATCCAATTGGTGTTGGCGTCCGTTTAACTGGGTATTTAAAACTTGACGACCTTTCATGTCAAAGACCTGAATCCAATTGTTGCCATCAAAGCCAGCGGCTTGGATTTGAAAACTCAAGGTTTCTTTCACAGGATTATTGAAAATCTGAATCAAGTTTTCTTGTTCAACCCATGATTGAACCCCATTGGTTACAGAAACACAATTGCCATAAACGTAACTGGGAACGCGCTCATATTGGTCATTCACAATATCCACAATCTCATCGATGCAAATGTTGCTGGCTGTGGTTACATCAAACTGGATTCTGCAAAATGCAGATGCAGTTGTACTAGAAGCAATGTGTGTCATACCATCGCACATGAAATACACTTGGTTGGTGCTGTTGTTGTAATCGGTCATGACATTGGTAATACCAGGATAAATGGGTATTACATTGGTGATGTTAATGCCGCTAATGGCAAATTGAAATGCGGTTAAGTTTTGACTGAAGTTTTTGATTTCAATGTCAACCCATCCGTTGGCGACATCTGCATTGGCAATGGCCATTCCAGCGCTACTGTTAGGATTGATCAAATCTTGTGGGAATTGACAATCATTGTTCCACATGGTGCCATTGTTCTGGTTGTGCATGCAGTTTTGGGCCAAAGCCAAGTCATACACGGTCAAGTTGCCGTTGCCATTTAAATCGTTACAAGTCGTTGGAGCCATGGCTTCATCTGCCATTTGCTGCATGAATAATCCCAAATCCACATTGTTTAGAGTGGTATCCGCATTCATATCGGCAAACAAATGTGGTCCATCGCATTCGCCCATGCAGTCCATGGTTGCAGATCCATTCAACTCTCCGGTGCAATCATAATATTGCGTACATTCTGCCAATACTTGAAATTCAGGAACTCCATTGTTCCATTGTAAATCTAGGCATACGTTGGCCGCATTGTTCTCATTATTCGTTTCAATTCTACCCAACGCATCTGGCAAATACTCGGGATTCACAATGGCCATTAATCGGTATTGTCCCGCAGGAACATTGGTCAAATCCACCCACTGGCACTGCGTTCCTGCGCCATAGATGTCATAACAGCCTGCACTGATTCCCATGTCACCGCAATTGTATTGTCCAAATCCGCACAAGTCCATCACGCAAAATCCATTCTTGTGTCCTGCTGGAATGATGTTGCCATTGATATCCATCAATCTGTAATCGCCATACCCTTCGTAGTGCGTGTGATTATGACAATTCTGTGTGGTGAACATTCCGGGATTACTATTGGGATTGCCCAAATAATAATCCTCTTCTCCTATGTTATTGATCTTTGCACTAAAGGCCAAAACCCAACGGTTGCCATAGCCCGTCACACAGCCCTCTTGAATGTCGCATTCATCTGAAAAGTGTTGAGACAAATAAAGTGAGTTAACCAATGCAAGCGAATCAAACTCTAGGTCTGGCTGTGAGCAAAACGGACTTGGATAATAGGCACAACTGCCATCGTCCGCCGTTGCTGATGGGTTAAAATTGCATGCTGCAGGATCCATGCATCCTGAAATTTGTCCCATAAAGCTGAGGTTCCATGTGAACTGATCGGCGCAAGCGTCGCTGTAATCACCAATTCGGATGTAATAGGTATTGCCTGCCGAGAAGTTCACGGTAATACTCGACTGCAATCCGCAAAAGTCGTCATTGTAACTGAATGTGCCTTCTGCAAATTCGGTAACTGTTGCCAAACAACTTTCGTAAATCCAAATTTTGGTATCGCAATCAGCAAGATTACAAGTGCTAATGGTGTGCATTCCTGCAGAATCAGCCGTAAAAACATACCAGTGGTCATCAAAACTGGTAGTGTAAGAGGCGCTGGTAGAATAAACCAAGTTGTTATCAATGCTTTCCGCATTGGTGCACATGGAGCCCAATTGAGCATTGGAAACAATTGTGAAAAGGGCAAATAATAAAGTAAAAATGTTTTTCATGGCCTGCATTTGTTCCACAAGAATACCACCAAAGCAACCTATTTCCAAACCATCCAATGTTTTTAACTTTTAAAGCTTTCAACCGCTTATTTTGGGCTTCATCGTATCTTTAGCCCATGGAACAGGAAACTTTTGATATTCATAATTTTGATACCATCCGACCATACACCAATGAAGAATTGGTTCCCGCCATCGATCGCATACTGAACGAACCGCTGTTTTACAAGATGATTCGCTGGGTTTATCCCGGCCTTTCCAAGAATGCCATCCACAGTATGATGCGCGGTGTGAAATCCGTGGATGAATTTCAGTCAGAGATTTCCGGTCCGGCATTCAAGCGGGTGATTGAAATGACAACCTCTGGGATGTCTTTCACCAATATTCAATCTTTGGACAGAACCAAGGCTTATCTTTTCCTTTCGAACCACAGAGACATCATTCTCGACAGTGCTTTGCTCAATGTTAGTCTTTTGGAAGAGGGTTATCGAACAACACAGATTGCCATTGGTGACAACCTCCTTCAACACCGTGTGGTGGAAGATATCGTCCGCGCGAACAAAAATTTCATTGTTAATCGCAACGTCAGTTCCAAAGAGGTTTTTCATTATTCGATGCGTCTTTCCAATTACATCAGAAATACCATCAAAGTCGACAACAACTCCATTTGGATTGCGCAACGAGAAGGTCGAAGTAAGGATGGTGACGATCGCACCGCCACCGGTTTGCTGAAGATGTTTGCCATGATTGGCAATGGCGAAATTGAAGAGACATTGAAGTCGCTGCAGATCATTCCCATGGCCGTGAGCTATGAATATGATCCTTGCGATATGCTCAAAACCAATGAATTGATGCACCTCAAATTGTTTGGTTCGTACGAAAAGAAAAAAGGAGAGGATGTGCTGTCCATGTTAACCGGAATCACCGGCCACAAGGGAAGAGTTAATATTACGGTTGGAGAACCATTAACGGATCGCATTGAGGAGATGAAGGCCATTCAAAACAAGAATGAAAAGTACCGTCACCTCACGCAAGCCATTGATCACGAGATGCACCGCATCTATAAACTTTGGCCCACCAATTACATTGCATATGATTTGTTGATGGGTACAAAAGAATACAAGGAACATTATTCCAATATTCAAAAAATTGCCTTTGGCAATTACATCCGTGCCAATGTTTTTCGATTGAGTTTGAATCGCAAAAAGACCAACTTACCCAAAGAAGGTTTTGCCGCATTGGCCAAAGAGATCATGTTGCAGATTTATGCAAACCCAGTAATTAATCGCAGAGAAATAGAAAAAGAATAATGAGTGCATTTGCAGAGCTTAAAATTACCAAGCAATTTATTGATGCACTAACAGCGCAAGGAATAGAACAACCCACAGAGATTCAAAGGAAAGCCATTCCCATGATCATTGCTGGGCAAGATGTGGTGGGCATTGCGCAGACAGGAACAGGCAAGACTTTGGCCTATCTGTTGCCCATCGTTCAAAAATTAAAGTTTGCCACAGGAACAGATCCACGCGCTTTGGTTCTTGCTCCTACCAAAGAATTGGTGGTGCAAATAGAAAGGGTTCTAGCCAATCTCATCGTCAATACTGATTTGAGATACGTGGCCTTGTACGGGGGAATTGGCCCCAAAGCGCAAGCGGAAAAATTGGAACAAGGCGTTGATATCATCATTGCCACCCCAGGTCGATTCCTAGAGATTTACGCCAAAAGGGTTTTCGTAACCAAAGCGATTAAAACCGTAGTGTTGGATGAGTGCGACAGGATGATGGACATGGGTTTCTGGCCACAACTCAGGGATATACAAGAGAAAATTCCCCACAAGAAACAACAACTTTTACTCTCAGCCACGTTTCCTGATAAGGTTCAACGAATTGCAGATAATTTTTTGTTGTTTCCCAATATCATTGAGGTGACACCTCAGGCAACGCCTGCGGAAACGGTTGAACAATATCTGTACATTGTTCCCAATAATCCATCCAAAATCAATTTGTTGGTTCATCTTTTAGAAACCGATGAAACAATGACCAGGGTGATGGTTTTTTGCCGAACCAAAGAATGGGTGACACAAATTCACCAAATCTTATTGGAAAAAAGATTGGGAAAGACGGTTGTTATACATAGCAACAAAGGACAAAACGCCCGTATCAATGCCATGGATGAATTCAAGGCAGGCGATGTGCGCGTTCTGGTTACTACAGATGTCACAGCCAGGGGTATCGACGTCGCTGAGGTATCGCACGTGATCAACTTTCAAATACCCCACCAGCATGAAGATTATGTTCACCGCATCGGTAGAACCGGCAGGGCGTTCAAAACAGGTGTCGCCATCAGCATGATGGATGTCGCGGAAGTTTATCATGTGAAAAAAATTGAGCAGCTCATGAAGCAAGAAATTGCGCGTCGTGAGATTCCCGAATCTGTTGTCATGACCGAAACAGTTAAATCAGAGATGATTGCGCAGAACCGAGATATCGATTGGCAAAAGAGAAAGGACAATCCCGATTTCAAAGGCGCATTTCACGAAAAGAAATTCAAGTGGTCATCCAAAGACAAAAAGAAAGATGGTAAAAAAGGAACTTTAAAACCCAAAAAACGGTTTTAGTGATTACATTAGATGCCCTTTTAAATTTTTTTTATGGAAAAAGACTCTAGAATTATCAATAAACTCAAAGCCAAATCATGGCATGAGATGAAATCCAATGACTCATGGTCGATTTTCAAGATCATGGGTGAGTTTGTAACCGGTTACGAGCGCATGGGTGCCATCGGTCCTTGTGTGAGCATATTTGGTTCGGCCAGAACCAAATCTGATAATCTATATTACGCCATGGCCCGCGAAATTGCATTCTTGTTGACGCAAAAAGGATACGGGGTAATCACAGGTGGTGGTCCCGGTATTATGCAGGCCGGTAACCAAGGAGCCAAGGAAGGCAACGGAACCAGCGTTGGTTTGAACATCGTTCTTCCTTTTGAGCAACACAGCAACCCATACATCGATCACGACAAGAGCATTGATTTCGATTACTTTTTTGTGCGCAAAGTCATGTTCATCAAATACAGCCAAGGTTTCATTGTGATGCCAGGAGGATTTGGTACGATGGATGAATTGTTTGAGGCTTTGACCTTGATTCAAACAGAAAAGATTGGTCGATTCCCGATTATCTTGGTCGGCAAGAAGTTTTGGACAGGTCTGGTGGAGTGGATCAAAGAGACATTGCTAGAAGCAGAACACAACATCAACGCAGAGGATTTGGATTTGTTTGTAGTGGTGGATAACGCGCAAGAAGCGGTAGGAGAGATTGACAAGTTTTACAGTAAGTATTTGCTCAAGCCGAATTTCTAATGTCTTCCATTTTGTATTTGCTGTCACCAGCCAAAAAGTTGAATACCCAACCTTTTGCGCTCCCGACTGAACCCACCGAGCCCAAGCGCACGCAGCAAGCCAAAGCCATTATGAAGGCCTTGCAAAAGTTGAACGGTATTCAATTGGAAAAGGTCATGGCGGCCAAAGGCAAATTGTTGCAGGAAGTGGCGGACATGCACGCCCAATGGGAAAAGTCTTCGGCTTATCCTGCTGCTGCGCTATACAATGGAGATGCATACACGCGTTTGAATGCACGATCTTGGAGTCCGGAGACTTGGGCATTTGCCCAAGCACACCTTTGGATATTAAGTGGATTGTATGGTGCGCTATGTCCCACCGACCTCGTTCAGCCATACCGTTTGATGGTGGGTGCGCCCTGGTCGCCAAATCCCGATTTCAAGAACTTATATGATTATTGGAAGAAGGACATATTGAAAGATCTAAAGTCCAAACAACCGCAAGTCATTGTCAATTGTGCCTCTCAAGAGTACAGTGCCATGATAGAGGGATGGTCCGATTGTCCCATCATTCATATCGATTTCAAAGTGAAGAAGGGCGCGGAATTGGCCAGCGTTTCCAGCTTCTCTAAACAAGCACGTGGGGAGATGGTTCGTTTGGCCATGGAGCAGAAGATTACCCAACCTGAGGATTTAAAAAAACTTGAGGTATTGGGATTTCAATTCGATAACAAATTTTCGGACAATCAAAACTGGATTTATGTCAAATGAACCTTGGTTTGATGTAGTTTCGCAACGCAAATAATCTACAATGAAATATTTATCAATTTTAGCAGTAGGAGCAATTTTATTTTTTGCTTCTTGTGGTAATAACGGTGGAACCGTTGAGTTGAAATCAGAAAAGGACAGCTTGGCTTATGCCATTGGATTGTCCTACGGACAATACCTTTCTCAATTGGGAGAGCGTTATGATCTGGATTCTTTGGATATGGAAATCGTTAAGACAGCCATGTTGGATGCTTTGGATTCCAATCGCACCATGACTTTGGACATGGCTACAGCACAAACTTTCTTCAACTCTTGCTTAGAGAAGAGAGAATCGGGAATGAGAAAGGCAGAATTGTCCAAGTTCGAAGGCAACAAGCAAAAAGGAAAAGACTTTTTGGAAAAAAACAAAAGCCAAGAAGGTGTTCAAGTTACTGCAAGTGGCTTACAATACAAAATCACCAAGAAATCCAATTCAGGCAAGAAACCAATGCCAACAGACGTAATCAATGTGCATTACACATTGAAGAATATCAATGGTGATATCATTGAGAGCAGCAAAGAGTCAGGTGTACCAGCTGAGTTTCCTTTGAATCAAGTTATTCCAGGATGGACAGAAGGCATGCAGTTGTTGGAAGCAGGAGATCAAGCAGTATTGTATGTGCCATTTGATTTGGCTTATGGCGAGCGTGGTGGAAGAGGAATTGAGCCGTTTTCAACTTTGATTTTTGAGATAGAGTTTATCTGTATCGGCGAAGGTTGTGCAGGTGCGAAAAAATAAGAAACCTCAACTAAAAATAGAAACATGAAAAAAGTATTCGGAAGTGTTTTGGTAGCGTTAATGTTGTTGAACTCATTCAGTGCGGACGCCCAGACAAAGGACAAAAACAAAAAAACAAAAAAAGAAGCCACTATGAGTAACAACGATTCGTTGTCTTATGCCTTGGGCGTAAGCATTGGAAACAATTTAAAGCAAACCGGTGTTGTTGAATTGAACACCACTATTTTGGGCGAGGCCATGAAAGCGGCTTTGGCAGGTCAACCAACCAGCATGAACGAGGAGCAGTGCAACATGATTATCCAACAAGAGTTGGGTAAGTTGGCAGAAGCCAAGTCTGCTGAGGCACGCAAAGGTGGTGAAGAGTTTTTGGAAAAGAACAAGGCCAATGCGGGTATACAAGTTACAGCTTCAGGATTGCAGTATAAGACAAACGTTGAAGGAACAGGAGTAAATCCAGATGCAACAGATGAGGTAACTGTTCACTACGAAGGTCGTTTGACTGACGGAACCATCTTTGATTCATCCATCAAGCGTGGAGAGCCAGCTACATTTGGCTTGAACCAAGTTATCCCAGGATGGACAGAAGGATTGCAATTGATGAAAGAAGGTGGCAAGACAACTTTCTACATCCCACAGCAATTGGCTTACGGAGCGCAAGACATGGGAACCATCCCAGCTTTCTCAACCTTGATTTTCGAAGTTGAGTTGATCAAAGTAAACAAGATGGACTAATCGTTCACACCAACATTTTTGAAAAGCTGCTCGCAAGGGCAGCTTTTTTTATGTCATTCCGTTTCGGGAATTTTTCCTCTTCTTTCTTTTTCTCGCTCTGATTTCCTATATTAGCATAAAAGAACAGAACATGAAAAAGGCTACCTTCCTCGTCCCTTCGTCCCTTCAACTCCTCATCCCTTTTTTCTTCATCACCTCATTCCTTTCTGCGCAGGCGCCTCAAGGTGTGCCTTACCAGGCAGTGGTGAGAAATGCAAATGGATCTGTATTGGCCAGTGCTGATGTGTCGGTGACATTCATGATTCATGATGTGAGTGCTTCGGGAAATGTCATTTACCAAGAATCGCACAGTTCATCTACCAATGCTCAAGGTTTGGTAGCTTGTATTGTTGGAACAGGAACCGCATCCATGGGCGTTTTTGCCAACATCAATTGGGGAGGAGGTGCAAAATTTTTGCATGTCTTGGTCAATTTCGGCAGTGGTGATGTGGACATGGGAACGCAGCAGATGTTGAGTGTGCCCTATGCCAATTACACGCAAAATGTTGGCGTTCGAATCAGCACCACCGGCGATACCTTAACTATCGGAAAAAAGTCAGTGATAGTTCCCGGTATTAGCGCTTCCAATCCGCAAGGTTTGTATTCAATGGGGAATGGTGTTACGGATATCAATGGGAATTTTTACTCATCCATTATCATTTCAGGTCAGGAATGGATGATGTCCAATTTGCAGGTGACACAATACAGAAACGGTGATGTTATTCCAACCAATTTAGACGCAGGAACCTGGCAAGGTACCACCGCAGGTGGAGTCGCCAATTATGATGACCTGTCGGCCAATGTCTCTATATATGGCAAGCTGTACAACTGGTATGCAGTCAATGATACCAGAGGTGTTTGTCCAACAGGTTGGCACGTGCCGACGGATGCAGAGTGGTCGTCTTTGGAATCTGCATTGGGAGGTAACGCAGGTGCTGGTATGAAAATGAAAGATTCAGGCACGATTGATATGGGAAATGGTCAATGGTTGACCGGTTATGAACCTGCCACGAATGAGAGTGGATTCTCCGCACAACCTGGTGGATACCGATATTTTACCGGAAGCTACAACGGTCAAACAGCTAGGGCTACTTTTTGGACGAAGACGGAGTCGGGTCCTGATTACGCTTGGAATAGAGAGTTGTTCTATAATAATTCCAATTCTAATCGTGTCGCCAGCGACAAGCACACTGGATTCGGTGTGCGATGCCTGAAGGATTAGCAAGGGGATGAGGAGATGAGGAGATGAAGGGATGAGGAGATGAAGGGATGAGCAGACAATGAAAATTCATTTTCATTTTCATTCCCATTCTCATTTTCATACTGTCTCGTCCAAAAATAGATTTACACAAAAAAGAGACAAATAGAAAAAATATAAACCCATTTTAGGATTAAATTATAAATGTAAATTTGTACCAGGACAAACAATATAAACAACAATTCAACTGTAAACCTTTATAGTAAGGATAAAAAAGATGTCGCTCCGCTGGAGCTTTAATCCTACCTGCAACCTAAACTTCTATGACGATGCCGCTCCTCCGGAGCTGGAGATCTCAGGATTACCTTTCTTTTCTTCTAGATAATCTGGAAGTTAGATGCTGCTTAAAACAAAAAAGAATGAAAATGGGAATGAAAATGAATACTTAAAAACCTATCCCTTCATCACCTCATCCCCTCATTCCCTCATTCCCTCATCCCTTCAAAATAGCCTTTTCAATGATAGCTACTGCCTCTCGCATCTGCTCAGCATTGATACATAAAGGTGGAGCAAAGCGAATGATGTTTCCGTGGGTAGGCTTGGCCAATAATCCCAATTCCGCCATGCGGACACATATGTCCCACGCTTCGTGAGAATCTTCGTGGTCGTTGATGACAATGGCATTCAATAACCCCTTTCCTCGGACCAAAACAATTTTATCGGTCTTGGCTTTCAATGCTTCCATGGCTTCGCGGAACTGTTGTCCCAAGGCCTCAGCATTTTCTGCCATCTTCTCGTCTTTCAATACTTGCAGGGCTTCCATCGCAACGGCACAGGCCAATGGATTTCCGCCGTAGGTTGATCCATGTTCTCCGGGCTTGATGGTCATCATGATTTCATCATTGGCCAACACTGCGCTCACTGGCATGGTACCGCCGGACAAGGCTTTGCCCAAAACCAAAATATCTGGCTTAACGCCTTCGTGATCACAGGCCAACATTTTGCCTGTACGGGCCAATCCAGTCTGCACCTCATCGGCAATCATCAATACATTGTACTTGCTGCACAACTCGCGAACACCTTTCAAGTATCCTTCGTGCGGAACAACCACCCCGGCCTCGCCTTGGATGGGCTCAAACATGAATCCCGCAACATTGGGGTTGTCTTTTAATACTTCTTCCAAAGCATTCAAATCGTTGTATGGAATTCTCAGGTATCCACTCATGTATGGACCGAAACCGGCATAGCTGGATGGATCGTCGCTTGAACTGATAGCAGCCAAAGTGCGTCCCCAAAAGTTTCCATTAACAAATACCATATGCGCTTGGTTATCTGGAATACCTTTCACTGTATATCCCCATTTGCGCGCCAACTTTACAGCGGTTTCGCCGCCTTCAACACCCGTGTTCATGGGCAACACTTTGTCGTAGCCAAAGAACTCCGTGATGTATTTTTCATACTCGCCCAACTTGCTGTTGTAAAATGCGCGAGAGGTTAGGGTGAGCTTTTGGGCTTGTTCCAAAAATCGGTTGATGATTCTCGGATGGCAATGACCTTGATTGACCGCAGAATAGGCCGAAAGAAAATCCAAATATTGTTTTCCTTCAACATCCCAAACATGCACGCCCACACCGCGATCCAATACTACGGGTAGTGGATGATAGTTGTGTGCTCCATACTGGTTTTCCCATTCCATCGCCAATTGGCTGGTCATTGCTTCGGTATTCATTGCAAAATCATTTTTCGCAAAGGTAATGTCTTCGTAAATTCGCCGTTCATTAAATTAATAAAGTATGTCAAACAGAACTTTCACCATGATCAAGCCAGATGCAACTGCTGCTGGTAACACAGGAAAAATTATCGATAAAATCATCGAAGCTGGTTTCAGCATCAAGGCGATGAAATGGACGCAATTGAGCATGGAAGATGCTCAAAAATTCTATGCAGTTCACGCTGAGCGCCCTTTCTACGGCGAATTGTGCGAGTACATGAGCAGCTCTCCAATCGTTGCTGCAATTTTGGAAAAGGACAATGCAGTTGAGTCTTTCCGTAACTTAATCGGAGCAACTGACCCAACCAAAGCTGAGCCAGGTACCATCCGCGCTATGTTTGCTACAAGCATCGCTGCCAATGCCGTTCACGGTTCAGATTCTGACGAAAACGCTGCCATCGAAGGTTCTTTCTTCTTCGCTGGTCGTGAATTAGCATAATTATCTTTTAATACAACTTTTCGATGAGTAAAATTAAAGTTGCCAATCCCATTGTCGAGATGGACGGGGATGAAATGACCCGAATCATTTGGAAGAGCATCAAGGATAAATTGATTTTTCCTTATTTGGATTTGGACATCAAGTATTTTGACTTGGGAATGGAAAACCGTGATGCTACTGATGATAAGGTCACCGTTGAAGCGGCAGAAGCCACTTTGAAGTACAATGTCGCAGTAAAGTGTGCTACCATCACACCTGATGAAGCGCGTGTGAAAGAGTTTGGTTTGAAGAAAATGTGGAAATCCCCCAATGGTACCATTCGTAACATTGTTGGAGGAACTGTTTTCCGTGAGCCCATCATTTGTTCTAATGTACCGCGTTTGGTTCCAGGTTGGACTAAGCCGATTAACATTGGCCGTCACGCCTTTGGTGATCAATACCGCGCTACAGATACTGTGATCAAAGGAAAGGGTAAATTGACCATGACTTTCACTCCAGAGGATGGAAGCGAACCCAAGACATGGGATATCTACGATTACGAAGGGGATGGAGTAGGCATGGCCATGTACAACACAGATGAAAGTATCTATGGCTTTGCTCGTTCTTGTTTCAACCAAGCCTTGATGCGCAATTGGAATTTGTACTTCTCTTCAAAGAATACGATTTTGAAGGCCTATGATGGTCGTTTCAAAGACATCTTCCAAGAAGTGTATGAGAACGAATACAAGGAGAAATTTGCTGCAGCTGGAATCACCTACGAGCACCGTTTGATCGATGACATGGTGGCTTTCTGCTTAAAGAGCGAAGGTGGATTTGTATGGGCTTGTAAGAATTATGATGGAGACGTTCAATCGGACATCGTAGCGCAAGGTTTCGGTTCTTTGGGATTGATGACATCAGCGTTGATTACTCCAAATGGAAAGACCATGGAAGCGGAAGCGGCTCATGGTACTGTCACCCGTCACTACCGTCAACACCAACAAGGAAAGAAAACTTCTACCAACCCCATTGCTTCCATTTTTGCATGGACGCAAGGTTTGGCTTTCCGCGGAAAGTTGGATGGCAACGAAGAGTTGGTTCGCTTTGCACAAACATTAGAGAAGGTATGTGTGGATGTGGTAGAATCAGGAAAAATGACCAAAGACTTGGCCGTTTGTATCCATGGTGATAAAGTACAACCAGAACATTATTTGTACACTGAAGATTTCTTGGATGCTATCGATGCTGAGTTAAAGGCCCGCATGTCCTAATTGAAGAAATACTGATTTGAAAGGGCTGTCCGTTGGATGGCCCTTTTTTGTGGTTGAGTATTTATTTATTTTTCATGATTGATTAGAAGCTCGAATTTGAATAGGTAATGCGATGACTAAACTTATGGATTGCACCCTAACATGAAGCGGTTATTGTTGATAATAAACCAACCCCTTAGCGCACTTTGCGCGTTCTTTGCGCTCTCAGCGTTAAAAAAAATATTGAACTCAGTGAGCTCTGTATTGAAATTAAAATCAAATAATGATTATTTACGCTATGCGATGAGTAAATTCACGCAATAATTAGATTACCATGAATGCAAAGAAGTCTATTGTTGTTTTCCTTTTTCTGCTGTCCAACATTTTTGTTCTTTCCGCACAACTTTGTCCAACGCAAATGGTATTGGATACACTGACCTGTCAAGAGTATTACATTCATTTCGATACTCCGGCGCCCGGTTCTGTGGATTGGCAGGTAGATGGATTTGCTTTTTCAACACCCACTGCTGAAATGACTTATTTTTTGCCCAATGGTTTCCATACCATATTGGCTGTATATCACCCCACGGGATCGGAGGGTTGCACCATGGGCGGTTGCTCGGATTGTCCCATCACTTTTTATGATACGGTAACCGTAGCCTGCGTAGTTTGTGAACCTGCGTTCATGGGCTTTACCAGTGTTCCAGATTTGGGCGGCACGGAGATGTTGTTTTACACCATCACCAATGACGAAGGAACTGTGGTCAATGATGGTCAAGTGAATTTCACAGCCAATCAGCCGGTGTATGACTTTTTTGATTGTTGGCTGCCCGGTTGTTACTACCTCGATATTTGTTCTGAAGGGGCAGTGGCGGATTCCAATTTTATTGTGGATGTCATTGAGCCTTTGACCATCATCAGCAATGAACAATACACCACGGGAGTGTGCAATGGGCGTTTGTTGCAATTGGGTTTCAATAGCGATTGTCAAAATTTACCCAGCGATACCTGTTCAGGCGAATGGTTGTCTTGGAGTACAATGGCAACTTACCTGACGGTTCCCCCTGTTTTCAATCCGGATACTTTGATTTGGTCTGTGATAGATGTTTTGGGCAATGGACTAGGCACCGGAACGCACATAGTAACAGATGAATTTCCAGAATGGAATGATTCATTGTGCTTGTCAGTTCCTTTGGGTTGTTATCAACTGCAAATGGATTTGGTGGACAACATAACCGGCTTAACCTATTTGGATGTCACCTGCCATGCCGACACCATTTTTCATTCTGGTACATTGAATGTTGTTCAAAATAGTTTTGAAGCGAATTTTCAATTGGATCAAGAGTTGAATTGTTTTGGCAATGCTGTCCTTAACCACGAGGAATCAATAATTTGGATTTATCCCAATCCCGCCAATGAAATCTTGAACATCCGTTTCAATGATGCTTATTCGAACCAGCAACCTGTGATTGTTTACAACATGCAAGGTCAAAAAGTGGTGGAAGCAATGATAAATGCCAACAGTTCTTTAACCTTGGATATCCGTGCTTTACCTGCGGGAATTTATACCATTAACTTGAGTGATAATTTTCTCCGTTTTGTGAAGGAAGGAGAATAGAGGTTTGGTTTTTCCGCGCATACACGCTTATTCAGGCATTAACAACATCCCTTCATCCCTTCATCCCTTCATCCCCTCAAGAATACCTCTTTTTAGGTATTGCGTGGACAAGGCTGAATAATGAATCTTTGCATTATCAAGAAAGGTTCTAAATAATAATGAAAAGACAAGTCCTTACAGCCATTGCAATATTAGTTGTTTCGTTCGCTTTTGCTCAACCCGTAACTTCTCCCCGAATTCTTCCGCCTTCAGGAATTACGATTGATACATTGCTCAAGCCGATTGTTTTTTTTGATTATTCTAAAAAAGCGACCACAGAATTTCTTCCAGAATGGAAAGAAGGTGTTGTCTATGCAGGAAAAGCGACCTACGAAGTAACCGTGAAAAATCTTCAAGTGGATGCTAGCGGTAACGCAGCTCGTCAATGGATGGCCAAAGTTCCTGGCATGACCATTTGGGAAAGCGATGGCAGTGGTCTCAATACCTCCATTTCTTCCCGCGGTTGGTCACCCAATCGATCTTGGGATTTGAATGTACGCATGGATGGAATGGACATTGCCTCGGATCCCATGGGTTACCCTGAGGCCTATTACGCTCCGCCAACTGAATTCATCTCTGGCATTCAATTGATCAAAGGTGCCGGAGCTTTGGCTTATGGAACCCAATTCGGTGGGTATTTGAACTACAGTACAGTTGAGCCTTCCAACCAAAAATGCAATTATCAGGGGACATACACCATTGGCTCTTTTAATACCCAAAGCATGTTCCATGGAATTTCGGGCACCCAAAAAAAATGGAAATACGGCGTGTGGTTGCAACAACGAGAAGGTGATGGCTGGAGGGAAAACAGCACTTACAAAACCCAAAACGCCCTTGTTAAGTTCGGAAGGAAATTGAGCAACGGCTTCGCTGTTGACTTTTTGTACAACAAACATTTGTCGACAGCGCAACAACCTGGTGGGTTGACCGATGCCCAATGGCAGCTCAATGACCAAGTGTCCAATCGTTCTAGAAACTGGTTCAATTTGGATTGGCAAGTAGCCGGAATTCATTTGGTGCAGAAGAAAGCAAGTCACTACTGGTCCAATAAACTCAGTGTCATGCGCGGCGAGAGAAACTCTGTAGGATTTACAAAGAGCATTGATGTAGAAGACATTCAAAATCCCATCACTGGTTTTGCCAATAGACAATTGGATTTGGACTTATATAACAACCTGACTTTTGAGTCCCGCTACTCTCATTTTTTAAAGAACGGAATAACCTTTAGCGGTGGTCTTCGAGGTTTCAAAGGTTACACCGACCGCTTGCAGCAAGGGGATGGAAGCAATGGCTCCGATGCTGATTTCAATTTGATTGATGACGGGATGTTTGGTAGAGATTTGAATTTTTCCTCAAGCAATGTTGCCGCTTTTTCTGAGTTGATTCTTCAATGGGGTGATTTGAAATTTATTCCAGGTGTGCGCTATGAGTACATGGAAAATACGGTGGAGGGCAAATACAGCGCCACCTATGAGGTAAGTCGCCAACAAAAGAATCGCAATGTACTCCTATATGGTGCAGCCGTTGAATACCATTTGAATCAGGACAATGAGGTGGTATTGAATTACAACAAATCTTTCCGCCCAGCCTTGTTCTCTGAGTTGACGCCGGCAGCTACCACGGATGTTATTGATCCCAATTTGAAGGATGCGCAGGGCTACAATTTGGATGCTTTTGTTCGCGGTAAAGTTTGGAAAAACCGATTGCATTATCAATTGGGAGGTTACTATACTCTGTATGCCAATAAAATTGGCAACTATTCACTCAACAGTGTTCGCTACGTGACCAACATTGGTGATGCGTTGAGCAAAGGTGTAGAGGCGTTATTGGATTACCGCGTGGGCTTGCCCAATAAACATTGGTCCCTCAATGTTTGGGCTGCGCTTTCTGTTATGGAGGTCAAATACACTTCATGGAATGACCCTTCCATCAGCGATGTATCCAAAAATCGTTCTGGAAACTTTGTGGAGTATGCACCAAGCTATATTCACCGCGCAGGCATCAATGGATCATTCAAGAAGGCCTCTATCCAAATGACCTCCAATTGGGTCTCCTCCTTGTACACAGACGCCTTGAATACCATCAACAGCGACACTAAAGCAACCAATGGAAAATTGCCGGCTTATCAATTGATTGACGTTTCATTAAAATACAACTTTAACAAATTCGTGCAAGCGCAAATCAATGTCAATAATATCACAAATGAAAAGTATGCAACCCGCAGATCAGGTGGATATCCTGGACCAGGTTTATTGCCAGGAAATCCAAGGTCCATTACTTTTTCTTTGTACTTGAATTTGTAATCACGATGTCACTTCTGTAAATTGCCGGAAAATAATCATTATGAATAATTTGGTATTGGCTTTTGTCGGAGGATTAACTCCATTATTGATTGGTTTCATTTGGTACAGTGATAAAGCACTGGGTAAAGCCTGGAAAAAGGAAATTGGTTTTGTTGATGATGGCTCGCAACCCACAGGACTTGGGAAGATCTTTCTTTTTTCTTATTTATTTGGCGTGTTGATCATGTTTTTTATACCTTCAGTAGTTATACATCAATTCCATATGGTTTCTACTTTAAACGGAACGGAGGGTTTTGGTCAAGAGGGGTCCGTTGTACAGCAATTCTATCAGGACTTTGTTCAGCAATACGGTGGTAAGTTTCGCACTTTTAAGCACGGGGTGCTTCATGGAACAATTGCGGCTTTGTTTTTTGTTTTGCCTATTATTGGTCTAAATGCAATTTTTGAAAAGAAGACTTTCAAGTATATTTTTATTCACGTCGGCTATTGGGCTTTTACTTTGGCCATCATGGGAGGATTGGCTTGTCAGTTTTACACCATTAACCATTGAGGTTAGTTACATTCTTTTGATGACTCTTAAACGGTGGGATTGCTCACCGTTTTCTTTTTTAATTCCTTCATTGTCCAACGTGTCTATACGAACTTCTCCAGAAGCGTGAATGATAGCGGGGAAATGTTCACCTGGCTTTTGAAGGATGATGCCAACATGGATGATTTTTCCATCAGCGTTGTCAAAGAAGGCAACGTCTCCTGATTGTGTTTCTTCAATAAATGAAATGGTCTCACCGCATTCGGCCTGCTGATAGGCATCACGGGGCAACGATTTTCCCATTAAACGAAAAACGATTTGGGTAAATCCAGAGCAGTCGATCCCTGCATGGGTGCGTCCGCCCCACAAATAAGGAGCTCCCAGATATGATTTGGCGCAGGACTCAATATCAGTCCAACTGGGAAATTCCCCCGAAAAGTCTACAAAAGAGCCAGCAGGAAAAAATCGTTCCTGACGAAAAACGGGAACGGGTAGGGGAGCTTGAATGAGATTTTGAACCTCAAGCAATCCCAATTGCTTGTTGTCAATGAATCCTTCATATCCATCGATGCAGTTTTTGACTTTGCTCCATTTCTCATGTGATTCAATGATTGAAAATGTTTCCCCAAATAGGATTTGACTGATCAATTCACTTTTGTCTGAAGGCTCGGCGCGCATCGGAACAATGCATAAAGTGCAAACACGATTCATACAGCGAAAATATAAACTTTGAGATTCGTTAACAGACAAAAAATAGTTGTAAATCAATAAAAAACATATATTTGACTAAATCTTTCAATCATGTGGAGAGAAATTGACAACAAACTGGTCCGAGAATTTCGTTTCAAAGACTTTCAAGAAGCGTTTACATTCATGACGCGTGTAGCCTTGATTGCAGAGCGCTCGGATCACCATCCCAATTGGTTTAACGCATACAATTATGTGAGGATTGAATTATCCACCACTGAGGGAATTGAAATGGTAACGGATAAAGACAGAAAGATGGCTCACGCCATTGATGCCATTTTAGAATAAAAAAAATTTGGATTTGTAAAATCATTGTCTATATTTGCATTCTCAAAAAAAACAAGCATGTTAATTATACCCGTTAAAGAAGGCGAAAGCATCGATAGAGCACTTAAGAAGTTCAAAAAGAAATTTGAAAAAACAGGTGTTGTGAAAGAATTAAGAGCTCGTCAGCAATACACTAAATTCAGTATAAAGCGTAGAGAAGAAATCAAGCACGCTGTATACGTGGCAAAAATGAAGTCTGAAGAACTATAGTTCTTAAAAAGTATTATATTTGAGGGTGAGCTTTGCTTGCCCTTTTTTTTTATGCAAATATCCCAGTTTCAGCAATATCTTGAAGTGGAACGACACCAGTCCAGGCATACGGTAGAAGCGTATATTCGGGATTTGGGACAATTTGAAAAATTTCTTCAAGAACAAGATTTCCCGGAAATTGATGGTGAAATTAAAACATCGTTCGTGCGGCAGTGGATAGCCCAACTGATGGATCAGAAAATAGAAGTGTCGAGTTTGCATAGAAAACTGGCCAGCATAAGTGGTTATTTTCGTTATGCCAACAAGCGTGGCTGGGTGGATCACAATCCTGTGAAGGGAATTAAAAAGCCAAAATTGAAGAAGCGGTTACCAGAATATTTGGAGCAGCAGCAAACAGAGCAATTGTATGCAACATCGCACCTGGAAAATTGGAAGGATTATACAGCGCAACTGATTGTCCAATTCTTGTATGAAACAGGATTGCGCAGGGCAGAGTTAATCAGTTTAAAGAACCACGATTTGGACCGTTATCAAGGACAAATCAGGGTATTGGGCAAGAGAAATAAGATGCGGATTGTCCCCATCAATGCAGATTTAATGAAACGGGTAAATGACTACTGTGAGGCAAAAAGAAAGCACTTTGAAGAAGTGAATGCAAATGCTTGGGATCAAGATTATTTGTTTTTGGGAATGGACGGACACGCATTAACACCTGGAAAAATCTACCCTATGGTTAAGGCCGTTTTGTCCCCAATTACAACCAAGCAAAAGAAGAGTCCCCACTTGCTGCGACATACATTTGCAACACAGATGTTGAATGAAGGTGCGGACCTAAATGTGATTAAAGAAATATTGGGACACAGCAGTTTGGCAGCCACTCAGGTATATACGCACGTGAGCATATCAAAACTAAAAGAAATGCATGAAAAATTGCATCCAAGAAATGATTAAAAAAAAAATCATTGGAAGTTTGTACAAACAAAAAATATTACTACATTTGCACCCCTTGATTTTGCGTCGAGGGAGGTTCTTTGAAATATAAATCGTTTTTAAAGTGATAAATGCCGGTGTAGCTCAGCTGGCCAGAGCAGCTGATTTGTAATCAGCTGGTCGGGGGTTCGAATCCCTCCACCGGCTCCATTTTCACTGGGGAGATACTCAAGCGGCCAACGAGGACAGACTGTAAATCTGTTGGTGTACACCTTCACAGGTTCGAATCCTGTTCTCCCCACTCTATCTCTTGGACAGAATTAAAAGCGGGAGTAGCTCAGTTGGTAGAGCATTAGCCTTCCAAGCTAAATGTCGCGAGTTCGAGCCTCGTCTCCCGCTCTTTGTTTTTTTCAGTATAACTGAGAAAAGCCGTTGTAGCTCAGGGGTAGAGCACTTCCTTGGTAAGGAAGAGGTCACGGGTTCAATTCCCGTCAACGGCTCACTTCAAAAACGAATTATATTTCAAGGTTAACCTTGTTGAATTAGGCAATTTAAAAACGCGATAATTAAAAATTAAAAAAAACGGCTATGGCTAAAGAAAATTTCGACCGTTCCAAACCCCACGTGAACATTGGAACGATTGGTCACGTTGACCACGGTAAAACTACCTTGACTGCCGCCATTACAACAGTATTGGCTAATGCAGGTTTGTCAGAGAAGCGTGATTTCGCTTCAATCGATAACGCTCCAGAAGAAAAGGAGCGTGGTATCACCATTAACACTGCTCACGTAGAATATTCTACGGCTAATCGTCACTATGCTCACGTTGACTGTCCAGGTCACGCTGACTATGTGAAGAACATGGTTACTGGTGCTGCTCAAATGGACGGAGCTATCTTAGTTGTAGCTGCTACAGACGGTCCTATGCCACAAACACGTGAGCATATCTTGTTGGGTCGTCAGGTAGGTGTTCCTCGTATCGTTGTATTCATGAACAAAGTGGATATGGTTGACGATGCTGAGTTGTTGGATTTGGTTGAAATGGAAATCCGTGAGTTGTTGTCTTTCTATGAGTATGATGGAGACAACACACCAATCATCCGTGGTTCTGCCTTGGGTGCATTGAACGGTGAGCCATCTTGGGTAGCTAAATTAATGGAATTGATGGATGCAGTTGATACTTGGATTCCAATTCCTCCTCGTGAAGTTGATAAGCCTTTCTTGATGTCAGTTGAAGACGTATTCACCATCACTGGTCGTGGTACTGTTGCAACTGGTCGTATCGAGCGTGGTGTAATCAACACTGGTAACGAGGTTGATATCATTGGTTTCAATTCAGAGAAGTTGAAGTCAACTTGTACTGGTGTTGAGATGTTCCGTAAGATCTTGGATCGTGGAGAAGCTGGTGACAACGTAGGTTTGTTGTTGCGTGGTGTTGATAAGGCTGATATCCGTCGTGGTATGGTTATCGCTGCTCCAGGTTCAATCACTCCTCACACTGATTTCAAAGCTGAGATCTATGTATTGAAGAAAGAAGAAGGTGGACGTCACACTCCATTCCACAACAAATACCGTCCTCAGTTCTATTTCCGTACAACAGACGTTACCGGAGAAATCAACTTAGAGGCTGGTCGTGAGATGGTATTGCCAGGTGACAACGTTTCTATCACTGTTAAGTTGATCGCTCCAATCGCGATGGACAAAGGATTGCGTTTCGCTATCCGTGAAGGTGGTCGTACAGTTGGTGCTGGTCAGGTTACTGAAATCATCGCCTAATTGAATTGCAAATATCAAGTGAAGGTGGCTCCTCGGAATACCACCTTCACTTTGGTGTTTAATAACTACAATAAATAAACGGGCATAGTTCAATGGTAGAATAGCGGTCTCCAAAACCGTTGATCTTGGTTCGAATCCAGGTGCCCGTGCAAAAGAGAAAAAACAATGGCTGACATCAAAACATATATCTCAGAATCTTACAATGAGTTGATGACCAAGGTAACTTGGCCAACTTGGTCAGAGTTACAGGAAAGTACTGTATTGGTATTTATCACAACAATTGTTTTAACCCTTTCCATTTTTTTGATGGATTTTATTTTTGGCGTTAGTGGTGATTCTACATCCACATGGAAGGGTGTAGTTGGTTTTATCTATTCATTTCTCCAATAACATTGCCATGAGCGATATCGAAAAAAAATGGTATGTAGTCCGTGCCATCAGTGGTAAGGAGAAGAAGGTGAAGGAATTCATAGAGAGTGAAATCAAAGCCAGAGGAATGCAGGATTATGTATCTCAAGTGCTTATTCCTACTGAGAAAGTGTTTCAAATCCGCAATGGAAAGAAGATCAGCAAGGAAAGAAGTTATCTACCGGGCTATGTTCTTATTGAAGCCAATTTGATTGGAGAGATTCCTCACATTATTCGTAATATTACCAATGTTATTGGATTCTTAGGCGCTGAGAAAAGGGGAGAGCCCATCGCTTTGCGTCTTTCTGAAGTCAACAGGATTTTGGGTAAAGTAGATGAGTTGGCGGAAAGTTCTGAAGAATTGAACATCCCATTCGTAGTAGGTGAGAGTGTAAAAGTGATAGATGGACCTTTCAACAATTTTTCTGCGGTCATTGAAGAAATCAATGAAGAGAAAAAGAAGTTGAAAGTGAGTGTGAAGATTTTTGGTAGAAAAACTCCTTTGGAGTTGAGCTACATGCAGGTAGAAAAAGAAAGTTAGAAACAAAAGCGTGTCTCAGTTGCATTGTAACTTTTTAATGTTACGAAGCTTCCCTTTGCAACGAGAGAACGGATGATTAAATAAATAATAAAATGGCGAAAGAAATAGCTGGATTTGTAAAACTGCAAATCAAAGGTGGCGCCGCAAACCCTTCACCACCCGTAGGACCTGCATTGGGTTCTAAAGGTGTAAACATCATGGAGTTCTGTAAGCAGTTCAATGCTAGAACACAAGATAAAGCTGGAAAGGTTTGCCCAGTGCTGATTACAGTTTATGCTGACAAGTCTTTTGACTTTGTTATCAA
>CANEVR010000050.1 GCA_947442505.1 Flavobacteriales bacterium
CCGGTTGTTTCCAATTCATTACATATTCCATCATTGTCTGCATCGTTGATGCACGATCCGTCACAATTCAAATACGTTTGCAATGGGTAGGTACAACTCGCATCGTCATCGGTAGCAGTGGCATTGTAGTTACAAGCCAATTCATCAGTACAACCAGGTACTTCGTTCTCATTGCAGATTCCATCATTGTCTGTATCATTGATGCAAGATCCATCACAATTCAAATACGTTTGCAATGGGTAAGTACAACTCGCATCGTCATCTGTAGCAGTAGCATTGTAGTTACAAGCATCTGGATCGGTGCAGCCGGTTGTTTCCAATTCATTACATACTCCATCGTTGTCTGCATCGTTGATGCAAGTTCCATCACAATTCAAATACGTTTGCAATGGATAGGTGCAACTCGCATCGTCATCTGTAGCAGTGGCATTGTAGTTACAAGCATCTGGATCGGTGCAGCCGGTTGTTTCCAATTCATTACATATTCCATCATTGTCTGCATCGTTGATGCACGATCCGTCACAATTCAAATACGTTTGCAATGGGTAGGTACAACTCGCATCGTCATCGGTAGCAGTAGCATTGTAGTTACAAGCGTCTGGATCTGTGCAACCGGGGATTTCGTTTTCATTACATACCCCATCGTTGTCGGCATCGTTGATACAAGATCCATCGCAATTCAAATAAGATTGCAAAGGATAGGTGCAACTCGCGTCATCATCTGTAGCAGTGGCATTATAGTTACAAGCATCTGGATCTGTGCAACCGATTGTTTCCAATTCATTACATACTCCATCGTTGTCTGTATCGTTGATGCACGATCCGTCACAATTCAAATACGTTTGCAATGGGTAAGTACAACTCGCGTTGTCATCTGTAGCAGTGGCATTGTAGTTACAAGCCAACTCATCAGTACAACCGAGAATTTCGTTTTCATTACATACCCCATCATTGTCTGAATCATTGATGCAAGATCCATCACAGTTCAAATACGTTTGCAAAGGATAGGTACAACTGGCGTCGTCATCTGTAGCAGTGGCATTGTAGTTACATGCCAATTCATCAGTACAACCGGGAATTTCGTTTTCATTGCATACCCCATCGTTATCTGTATCATTGATGCAAGATCCATCACAATTCAAATACGTTTGCAATGGGTAGGTACAACTCGCGTTGTCATCTGTAGCCGAGGCATTGTAGTTACAAGCCAACTCATCAGTACAACCGGGAACTTCGTTCTCATTGCAGATTCCATCATTGTCTGTATCATTGATGCAAGATCCATCACAATTCAAATACGTTTGCAATGGGTAAGTGCAACTCGCATCATCATCTGTAGCGGTGGCATTGTAGTTACAAGCCAATTCATCAGTACAACCGGGTACTTCGTTCTCATTGCAGATTCCATCATTGTCTGTATCATTGATGCAAGATCCATCACAATTCAAATACGTTTGCAATGGGTAAGTGCAACTCGCGTCATCATCTGTAGCAGTGGCATTGTAGTTACAAGCATCTGGATCGGTGCAGCCTGCTGCTTCCAATTCATTACAAACACCATCATAGTCCGAATCATTGATGCATGAGCCATCGCAATTAAAATACGTTTGCAATGGGTAAGTGCAACTCGCGTCGTCATCGGTTGCACTTGGATTGAAATTACAAGCTGTAACATCCAAACAACCAAAAACAACACAAACAGAATCGCCACTCATGCAATCCTCGTCCACTCCATTCCCGCAAATATCCGATGCCCCAGCATTGATGGAAGGATTGGTGTCATCACAATCCAATTCATTATCTGCACCGCAAGCATCCATTGCTTCGGTTCCAAAACCATCTCCATCGGCATCTTCAAAAGTGAGTAAATCATCATCACAGTCATCGGCATTGTCCACATACCCATCAGGGGTAGAACAAGCTTGAGTAGATTCATTGGTATCCCCAAAACCATCTCCATCGGCATCAGCAAAATAAGTATTGGTCACAAACTCGTCTATTTCTTCATCACAATCATTGTCGATATTGTCACACGCCTCAGCAGCATTTCCATTGACCAATGGATTGGTATCATCACAATCGTCTGAATTTTCTGAATATCCTATTAACAAACCGCATTCCTGAATGCTGTTCTCTGCATTCCCAAATCCATCTGCATCAGAATCCAAGTAGTAGGTCGTGGTAACACCTTCATCTGTGAGTTCATTGCAATTGTCATCCATGTAGTTGCACAATTCGACGGCGGATGGGTAGATGTTACCATCTGCATCATCACAATCGTCATCATTGCCCACATAACCCGAAGGCGTGCTGCAAGCTTGTGTTGTTGATGTCGATCCAAATCCATCACCATCCACATCAGCATAATAAGTATTCAAAACACCTTCATCTGTTGAGCCATCACAATCATCGTCTACTCCGTTGCATGTTTCTGTTGTGCCAGGATAAACTGTTGAAGAAGCATCGTTACAATCATCATCATTGCTCACATAACCCGATGGTGTGCTGCAAGCCTGAGTTGTTGAGGTTGATCCAAATCCATCTCCATCTGTATCTTGGTAATAGGTGTTCAATACGCCTTCATCTATTGACCCATCACAGTCGTCATCTACCCCATTACAAGTCTCTGTTGCGAAAGGATAAATGGTGGATGATGCATCATTGCAATCATCATCATTGCTCACATAACCTGAAGGCGTGCTGCAAGCTTGTGTTGTTGATGTTGATCCAAATCCATCGCCATCTGCATCTGCATAATAAGTGTTCAAAACACCTTCATCTGTTGACCCATCACAATCGTCATCGGATCCGTTACAAGTCTCTGTTGCACCAGGGTAAATGGTGGATGATGCATCATTGCAATCGTCATCATTGCCGACATAACCCGGAGGTGTGCTGCAGGCTTGTGTTGTTGATGTTGATCCAAATCCATCACCATCTGCATCTAAGTAATACGTGTTCAATACGCCCTCATCTGTTGACCCATCACAATCGTCATCGGATCCATTACAAGTCTCTGTTGCGCCTGGATAAATGGTGGATGATGCATCATTGCAATCGTCATCATTGCTAACATAACCCGATGGTGTGCTGCAAGCCTGAGTTGTTGAGGTTGATCCAAATCCATCGCCATCTGTATCTTGGTAATAGGTGTTCAATAATCCTTCATCGGTGGATCCATCGCAATCATCATCCACTCCATTGCAGGTTTCCACAGGCGCATCAACGATGCTGGCTGAACCGGTAACCGATGCATCATCACCCGCATCACTGGGTGAGGAAAAAGAACCAACTGACGAACCAAAGGCAATCGAAAATAAGCGTGTAGAAGACGAGTTAGCGCTGTAGCCTGCGCGCATACTAAGAGAAGAAACAGGGTTAACATAATTGGCAACAAAAGATGCCGTATTCTCAAACGTTATTCCTGAAAGACTATTGGGTATTCCAAAAAAACGAGTAAAACCAGGACGATAATTCTCAGTCACCGTCAAATCTGAATTATTGTCTATTGAATAACTACTCAGCCCACTCAGCTCAATAAACTCAGAAGCTGAGGCCGAACTTCCATCAACATCTACTCCAGTTACATAAAAATTCTCCAAAGCCACTTGGGTATTGGTTCCGCTTAGGTAAAATTTGAAGGTAAAATCGATATAACTTCCAGAATTAGAACTAGAGTTGATTTCCGGCTGAAATCTCGCAGTGTTTGAAGTCTCATTATCCCATGTAAAACTGCTGACATTGCTTCTTGCGTTGATTGTTGCACGAACATCAATTGCCTGCCCGTTGATGGTAATGGCGTTTGTTTTCCTATAAACTGCATTGGTCTGAAGAGCTGTGCCGGAAAGAAGCGACCAACCCGTAAGATTGATGGTTTGAAAATTAACGTCATAAATATCAAAGTCAGCAATTAAAGCACTTACTGGGGTCACCTTCAATGAAAATGTCTCTGATGATTCCACTATTTGATCTCCAACCAAAGGCGTTCGAACATTCAACAACCCCGATGCGGGGATAACAGCATAATCTGAGTAGTTTACCCAACTACCATTCACCTCAACCTGTATATTGTTGGTTGAATTAGATCCATAATCCAAACCATTTCCCGAGGCTGTTCCATTGATTAAAGATAAGGTCACATATGAAGAAGCATTACCACCAACCACGAAATAAACAAAATCATCACAGGTTTCGGTGTGTGCTTGACTTGTAACAGTATACTGACCTAGTGACAGAAATGGGATGCTTATTAAAAGCACGGATACGCATACCCTGATTGACAAACGCAATAAGTGAGCTTGTTTACTTAATTCATTCATAAATAATACAGTTAATTTTTGCACCTAGACATATTAGTGGATAAATGTTTCGGCGCCGTGAAGATACTATTTTCTTTTCAAAGAAAAGTTCGATCTGTAATTATGTCCTGTACTCAACCAAGACAAGAAATCAGGGCATGGTAGTTCGATTAAAAATAATCACTAAAAAATTTTCGCCACACCAAACCTAGACAGCAAGATACCTTTATAATTCTTGATGGTACCAGAACCAACGCAATGGATTCAAATCTGTGAAAATTCAATGATACCAACACCTGTATCAAATTGAAATTCCCAATCGAAGCATAGCCATTAAAAACGAACCTGATATTCCTCGACTAAAAAAGAAGATATTTTTTTGGAGAATTTAAAATTGCATGTATATTTGCAACCCAATCAAAAGGGAGTTTAGCTCAGCTGGTTCAGAGCACCTGCCTTACAAGCAGGGGGTCACTGGTTCGAACCCAGTAACTCCCACAAAGCCTCCGAAAGGAGGCTTTTTTTTTTGAACCCCGGTTAAGATTTTAAGCAAAATCTAATTAATCCAACCGAGCGAACTCAGAAAAAACTGGCCGATGATCTACCCAATTCACCTCGGGTACATCATACTGAATGGTTGTCCATTCTTCCTCAGGGGAAAGAATATAATCTATTCTGAAGTTGGGGAATCTACCTACATAGGTAGGGGACATCCCAAAACCAGCATCTCTAAAAGCATCATTCATTCCAGCACTCATGGTATGATAGGTATAGGACTGGGGTGGGTCGTTAAAATCTCCAACTATCCAAAATGGATACGAGCAATCCTTGGTGTGTTGCTTAACAATGTGCACCTGCCCTTCTCGCTGCGCATATGCACGCTGCATCTTGTCTACTATCCTATACCATCCTTGTTTCTCCTCTTTTTGACTATCAATGACGTCATAGTCCTTCATCTGGAAACGGATACTTTGAAAATGAACGTTATAAATACGAAGCGTATCTTCACCTTTCTTCACATCAATAAAAATGCAGAAATTGTTTGTCTTTCCTGTAAATGGGACATAACCGCTGTTTACAATGGGTAACTTGGAAAACATCACAACGCCTGACTTCCTCCGGCCTGATTTAGCATGAGAAAAACGGACATGGTGGTATGGCATACCCAAACGCTCTTTTATCAAACGAATATGATTCTGCTTGGGCGTCTGCAAAAACTCTTGAAAGGCCAATACATCCGGTGATTTTTTGGCAATCTCCGCTATCATAGAATCTCTCACTACGTTTGACTCCATCTCCACTTGCCTATTCACCTGATTGTATCCCATCAAATTGACATTCCAGGTCATCAACTTAAAATTTCCTTTGCTCTCTTTTAAATCATCACGTCCCCCATCCAACTGCACATAATTTGTTACAAAAGGCAATCCCAAAACCAATAAAATTACCTGAGCAAAAAACAGCTTTCGCCATGAAAAAAACAACAGCGGGCTGATAACGACATTCCCCAAATACACGAAAGGAAAAATCAATCCCATGAACGGCAACAAACTGGAGAGATGAATAGGTACCCAATAGGAAACATACCCCAAAACCAATAGCAAAGCGGCCAGCATGGCCAAAACAAGAAGAATGGTTTTATACAAGGAACGCACCATGCAATCAGCGGCTTTGTTGATTTAAAAAATCCTTTTCACTTTTGGATAAACTATCAAAACCAGAACGATTGATTTTATCTAAAATTGCATTGAGCTTTCGTTCTTTGTCCAATTTTTCCTCATTAAATTGATCATCCGTTTTGGGTCGACTGTGTTGGTATGTAGAACCTCTTCTCTTTTTCTCACCACCCCATTTCCCCAATAAAAAACCAACCAAAAGCCCTCCCCAATGGGCCAAGTGACCGCCAATGTTCCAACCCTGTCTAATGCCAATCAAATCAATGAGCACCACGAATACAACGAGCCAACCGATAGAAATAATGAACACGCCAAAAAAGTTGACCTTTCTGCTCGGCTGCAAAGCCAATAGCGCTCCCATCACGGACATAGCTCCTGCTGAACTGCCGACCAAAAAACGATCATTTGTGCCATTCCATTCACTAGAAATCGCATAACAAATCACACCAGCCAAAACACCCAAAAGAAATACCTTCACAAAGTAAAAGCCACCCTTGTGTTCTTCCATCCAATGGCCCAATGTGTATAATATTGTAACATTCAATAGAAAGTGGCCCAAATTCAAATGAATCAAAAAATGAGTTAGAATGGACCATGGCTGTCTGCTCCAATCACCTATTGATGACGGCAATCCAACCCAACCAACGGCAATATCTGCAGTTGTATCAGAATACAAAATAAAAAATTGGAACACAAAGAAGACAATCGCCAAAAGAATCACCAAACGATTGACATAAGAATGAAAAGAAAAGTTCATCTCCAATGATTATCAGTGGTTTTCTTTTGCCAATATTTCAGCAGAAAATATCCGGATATCATCCCACCCAAGTGGGCAAAATGCGCAACGTTATCCCCCGGATTTGCTTGCACTGCTGAATACAACTCAAGCGCGCCATATCCAAAAACCAACCATTTGGCCTTTAGTGGAATGGGAGGAAACAACAACATCAATTCAGTATTGGGAAACAACATACCAAAGGCCAATAAAATTCCAAAAACGGCACCACTGGCGCCAACCATGCCTGTATTCAAGACAGAATTGGCTTTTCGCATCAATGGATCAATAAAATTTTTCCCTTCCTGCATGGCATTGGCTCCTTCTGCGCGCACCATGTCCCAATCCGCCGGACTCAATTGGGGAATAATTTGCGATAACTCAAAATAAGTCATGGCATTGTGCAGAACAAAAGCGCCCAAACCAGAAACGATGTAATAGGTTAAGAAGCGCTTGGAACCCCAATAATTCTCCAATGCACTGCCAAACAAATAAAGACCATACATATTGAAAAAAATATGACCGATGCTGGCATGCATAAACATGTGCGTCACGATTTGCCAGGGCTGGAAATTGGGACTGGACCAATAATATCCCGAAAGAGCGTTGTCCAATCCAGGAATGGCCATTGATCCAAGAAAAAAGAGAACATTGATAATGATGATGTTCTTGACCACGGGAGTTGCAGATCTCATAAATTAAATGCTTTTAATATCTGTTGTGAATGAACCTTAAAAATAATCTTTTTGTGGTCTGGATTGAAAAAAGGATTTTCACATTTCAACAAATCATTCACCAACTCCTTCATTTCCGGAACCGTCAAAAATTGACCGCTTCGAATGCTCTCCGATTTGACCTTCTTCCACGTCCATAGTGACTGCGCGGTTTCCACTCGCTCATATCCATCCATCCAATTTTCAATGACATCCAATAACCACCGCTGTCCGTCTTGTTCTCCCGACAGGACTGGCATGGCCGTAAATGTGTAATCATCTTGATTGACTTCCCAAACAAATCCTAAACTAGTCAGCAAGGGCTCTATTTCATTCAAATGTGATTTATACTTGGCTCCCAATTCCAGCACTACTGGATTGAGCAAAGCTTGTGATTGCACATTCATGGGTTTATTCATGCTCATCTCATAAAGCACCTGCTGATGGGCTTTAGACTGATCCACCATCCACATCTCATCGTTGTACTCAAACACAACCCACTTCTTGAACAACTGAATTGGCCGAATGTCCAATTCGCTGCGCAACTCTTCATTCAAACTTTGCTGTATACCATGCTGAACCCCCTTCACTGACTCATGCATCTCAGCCTGTAATTGCAACCACTCCTGAACCACATCACGCTTGGCCGTTGAAGGTCCAAATGGATTATAGTTACCTGACGCACCGGTACTTGGAACCTTTATTTCCGTACCTGAGTGGACAGGTGTAACATAATTACCCGATTGATCAAAATCCAATGATGGAACAACATTATGAATTCCCAACGCTCTCCTTGTTGCGGCATGCAGAATCGCATAAACCGAACGCTCATCTTGGAATTTAATTTCTGTTTTCGTTGGATGAATATTTACATCTATCAAACTCGTATCCAATTCCAATTGGATAAAATATCCGGCAAAATAACCATCAGGAATATTTGGACTAAAGATGGTCTGTACAGCGTGATGCAAATAGCTGTTCTTAATGAATCGGTTATTGACAAAAAAATACTGATCCCCTCTTGATTTCTTAGCACCCTCTGGCTTAACAACAAAACCTTTGATTCTTAACCAATGCGTTTCTTCCTCAATGGGCACCAACCAATCTTGAAATTTAGCACCCATGATCTTCACAATACGTTGTCTTAAAGAACCAATAGGCAAATGCATCTCTACCTCTTCGTTGTGCTCCAAAATCATTTCAATCTCTGGATGCACAAGAGCAACGCGAATAAATTCCTCAACAATGTGTTTCCATTCTATGCTATCTGATTTCAAAAAATATCTTCTAGCAGGAACATTATAAAACAAATGTTTTATAGAGAATTGCGTCCCTTTGTTGCCTGCACAACCAACATGTTCTTTGGTCTCGTTTCCTTCAATACTCACCTTGGTAGCCAACTCATCTTCTTCCCTTTTGGTGATCAACTCCACTTGAGCGATGGCCGCAATACTGGCCAGGGCTTCACCACGAAATCCCTTTGTAACTATTCTAAATAAATCATCAGCAGTTCTTAATTTACTGGTGGCGTGCCTTTCAAAACACATCTTTGCATCTTCAAAAGACATTCCATCGCCATTGTCCTCAACATGAATCAATGATTTACCTGCATCTTTGATGACAACCTTAATCAATGTTGCATGCGCATCTACGGCATTTTCCACCAACTCTTTGACTACAGATGCGGGGCGCTGTACTACTTCACCCGCCGCAATTTGATTGGCTATTTGATCGGGTAATTTGTAAATTACATTTCTTACTTCATCCATTCCGACAAAACTTTTTCAGGGTTGAATGATGTGTTTGTAATCTGACACAACTTAACAATCACCTCATCCACCGAAGTATCTGGACAAGATGCGCCGCTGGCAACAACTATTCTTCTCCAATTTTCCCAACGAACACTCCAGTCAATACTTTCTTTTTTCATTGTATTTAAGTTCAAATAATGCACGTATTGCTCGTCCAAATCTTGAGCGGATTCAATGAAGAATGTTTCAATTTTCTCTGACAATATTATGGCCAATTGATAGGTATTGGATGAGTTATGTCCTCCGATAATGAATGCAACGTCAGAATCCTCTTTCAGCAACTCCATTGCTGCGTCTTGATTGTCATTGGTTGCATAACACAGCGTATCTCTTGTGTCTGCAAATGAAGAATCGCCGTGGGCTTTTACAACAACTTCTTTGAGGTATTTCGAAATCTCTTCGGTCTCAGTGGCCAACATGGTTGTCTGGTTCACTACGCCTATTTTCTTCAGATCCAATGCTGGATCAAAACCATCACTGAACTTTCCATTAAAGTCATTGTAAAACTGCGCTGAATCAGCCTCTCCAGCAATGTACTTGGCCAATAATTCAGCTTCCACTAAATTTCGAATGATGATACTCTTTGAATATTGATTGCTGTGCGAAAATGTGGCTCTGGTTTCTTCGTGCTTGTACTTACCGTGAATGATAATGGTAAATCCATCCAGGCCTATCTCGCCAGATCGTTTCCAAACCTTCTCCACAAAGGGGCAGGTGGTGTTGTATCGCTTCACATCCACACCTCGTTCTTGCAATTGCTGTTCAATTTCGATGGTTGTTCCAAAAGCAGGTGTGATTACAACGTCTTCAGGATTCAATTCATTCCAATCCATCAATCGATTGCCAGAAGTATCCATAATGAATTGAACCCCCATGGACAACAAATCTTGATTTACCGCTGGATTGTGAATCATCTCTCCCAATAAAAAAACCCGCTTACCTTGATTCTCCTCAACGGCTTTAAATGCAATTTCTATTGCATTTTCAACACCATAACAAAAACCCATGTGCCTTGGAAATATCCACTGCCGCTCTCCTATTGGGATTACACTGGGTGTAAAATCTTTTTTGCGGGGATCGTTCTGTTTCCTCCATTGCTTCACTTTACCTGTGAATGAAGATTTGAACTGCTCCGGTATTTGAAATTTTTTCATAACGAATTAACTACCCAATGGGTTGTTTTGTTTTACTATTACACTGTGCCAAATACCTTTTCTCTTTTCCCTTCTCAACTGAGCGTACCAAATTCTGCCACTCTTTTTCACCTCTATATCGATCACTCCATAAAATTTTCTTGGTGAGCACTTGCATCACATAAATGTCTTTTGAAGTTATACTTGCCTTTTCATGAATGAGTGTGAAGTACAAATTGGCCTGCAGAAATGAATACAACAATTCCAAATGATCATTCAATGGACCAAAACAATCTGTACTGAGTTCCCATCTTTTTTGGGGATGATTGGTCATCCAATTCAGCACATAAACATTGGCTGAGCTCCTACGTTCATATTGCCAAGATATGGGAGTTTCACACAACCATTTGGACAATGCCTTTACCGTATCCTGTGCTGCTTCAAACGCATCCAAGGAAGTCCATTCATGCACTTTAAATGCTGGAGCATCGGGAAACTGCGCGCTCATTTTGGCACCGCTAAACAACAAAAAGAAAACCGCTATTTTAATGGCTAATTTCAAATTCTTCTTCAATAAAATGAACGCCCAAGGATGACAACTCATTCAATATGGGATGATATACTTCCGGATGCAATGGCCAAAGAACACCTTTGTTCTTCCAAACGCCGTCCAAAATATAAGGAACGGACAATGCCATCGGAAGACCCACAGTTGCAGACATCGCTGTGTGCTTGGCGTCTGTTCCCTCATTCACCATAAATGACATTAATTTCTTTGTCTTACCATTTTCTACAAACTCAAAGATGTGGCACATGGCTATCATATCACGATCCATCGGGTCCAATGCCCATCGGTCTTCAACCAAAGCTTGAATGACTTGAGCTGGAGTTCCCTTTTGAATAGGGACTAGTGTGATGTCCCACAAACCCAACCATTGCAATTTAAAAAGAACTTCGGGTGTTGTCAAAGAAGACAAATACGATTTGGAATTTTCAGGTAAAAAAACCTGCGTAAAATCCGACATGGTTTTTCCTTCCCAATTCATTAACCGCGTATCATCAGTCATACCCAATTGGACCAAAACGTCCCACGCTTTACAAAATCCTTTTCTTCTCAAAGTGCCTCTGTAAAGGGTCTCTATGCCATGCAAGCCATACAATTCCTCATAGGACATGGAATCTCTATTGGGATAACCTTCAAACATTCCATACTTCGGTATCTCAATTTCCATCAATTCAGAAAATAGTCGATGATAAGGAACCAACTTGTCTTTTGATGCGTGTCGATAATGCGCTGGAGATCCTGCGCCTGACATCACAATGTTGCGCGGATTCCATGTTACTTTGTAGTTCCATGGATTATTGTCTGATGCCGGAGCAATAAGTCCACCGGTTAAACTGTAAAACGCTTTGATTTCACAGCCTCTGGATTTTAAATGCTCAATGATGCGCATGGCCGACATGTGGTCAATGCCAGGATCAACACCCATCTCATTTAAAAAATATAAACCTTTGGATTCCGCCTCTTCATGCAATTCCTTCATCTCTGGAGCAACGTAACTTGGTGTAATCAAGTGTTTGCCCAAGTCCAAACAAATACGGGCTACAGTAACATGCATAAAGGCCGGTAACATGGAAATAACCAATTCACTTTCCGCAATCTCACCAACCAATTGAGCGTGGTCATTGGCATCCAATTCAAACGTCTCCACACCCAAGGCACCCCCGACTTTATCATTGGCCAAGGCCATTGAAGCATCACCGATGCGAATTTGAATATTCCACTCTGCTTGTTTCTGAATCAAATACTCGATCAAATGCGTGCTGCTGCGCCCCGCTCCCAAAACCAATATCCTTCTTTTCATGCTCTACTATTTTCCATTCCGTTGCCACAACATTACTAAAAATTACGAGAATTTTTGGCACGGAATTTATCTTCGGCAAAAATGAATTAAATTTACCACCTAACAAAGTTGTTATGAAACATATTTTATGCGCATTATTGGTGATTGCCCCACCCGTGCTTTGGGCACAATCATTAACAGCAGATGCTATTGTCTACGCTGAAAACGGAGAAAAATTTCATTTGTACCTCAATGGAGAGTTAATGAATGAAGATCCAAAAACAAACATCAAACTCAAGGGATTGACTTCTGAATTCTATCAAGCACGTGTAGACTTTGTGGATTCCTCACTCCCTGACTTTACCAATAACAATTTTGCCGTGAAATATGGTATTGAAGTAACCTACCGTGTCAAATTGGTTAAAAATGGCTATGCACTTCGTTATTTCTCTGAAAGACCTTTGGAGGCACAATACAAAATGGATGATGAAACGGTCATTTACCATGAAGGTGGAGACGTTGAACCTACCATCGGTGAGCCTGTCCCTGACGCTCAGATGAACATCAATATGAACGTGAACGAAAATGGTGCGAATACCAATGTCAACGCGGGAACTACTCAAAAAACTACGACAACAGTTACCACAACAACCAATGGTAAGCCCAAACCAAAAACAGAAACCGTTGGTATCAACATGAATGTGGACGGAATGAATATGGGCATCAACATGACCATTCCAACCGATGGCATGGAGGTAGAAGAAAGTCACACCACAACAACGACAACAACGACCACTACATCTGGTGGATACGAGCAAACACAAACCCGCCCTGCCCCCAAACCCCAAGCACAGCCTCAAGCGCAACCAGCGTTTCAAGGCAATTGCGGTATGGCTATGAGTTCCTCTAGTTTCAATCAAGCCAAATCCAGTATTTCATCCAAAAGTTTTTCAGATAGCAAAATGACCACTGCCAAGCAGATCACCCAAACCAATTGCTTGACAGCCCAGCAAATTAAGGAGATTACAATGCTTTTTGATTTTGATGAAGACCGTGTAACATATGCTTCTTTAGCACACAAGCGTTGTGTTGATCCTCAAAATTACTTCATGATCAATGATGCTTTTCAATTTGAAAGCTCAATCGAGGAGTTGAATCAAAACATCAACAAGTAAGTCCATGCGTTCAATCTTTTTCATTCTTGTCGTTGTTTCTTTGGTATCCTGCAAAGGCCCTAAGTACTATACCAAGCTTGGCACCAAGCAAGAAGTTTCAGGCTTAACCGCAGAAGCTGCCAATAGTTATTACGCCGCATTGATGCGCAAAAGATCATACGTCGACGCGCAGATTGGAATGAAGAGAACCGGACAAACGGTGTTGAATCAAAAGATGGCAGAGTTTGGACGCAAGAAAACCATGGGAACCGCCAAAGAAGGGGTATATGCCTATTTGGAAGCCGACGATTACAGAAAAAAAATCAGCAATGCAGGTGTGAATTTGGACGTAAGTCAAATGTACCTTGACGATTTTGATGCTGCCAAGGCGCAATACGTTTCTGAGTTGTATGAAAAAGGAACGATGCACTTAGAAAGAGAAGAATACCGCGATGCTGAAGTTACCTTTAAGGAGCTCACCAAATTTGACCCCAATTTCAAGGATGCCAAAGATTTGGGTGATGTTGCCTATTTGGAACCGTTGTACAAAGATGGCAAGGCCATGTTGGAAGCGGGACGTTACCGCTCAGCCTACGAATCTTTGAATAAGGTTTTGGCTAAAAAAAGCAATTACAAAAATTCCTTGGATTTGAAAAATCAATCTTTGGAAAAAGGAACAATCACCATAGCATTACTACCCTTCAGCAACGGTACACGAACCCAAAATGCGGAAGTCAATATGTCAGCCTATACGCTTTCTGCATTGACCAATATCAAAGACCCCTTCCTCAGGGTGGTAGACCGTGAGCATATGATGGCCATCCTTCAAGAACAAAAACTGCAACTCAGCGGTGTAGTGGATGATGCCACAGCCGTGGAAGTTGGTAAAATTGTAGGTGCCCAAGTCATCTTGACCGGTACTGTTTTGAAATACGACGAAAAGCGAGGAACTGTGAACAGAGAGACCCGCACCGCTTATCAATCCTACAGTGAAAAACAAGTGAGCAATGGTCAAGAAGTTGTTGTAACAAAATACAAACCTGTAGATTACAGCAGCTATTACGGGAAAAGTTATTGTTCCATGGATGCACAAGTCAAATTAATTTCTCTCAAAACCGGTGAATTGTTGCGAACCAACATGATCACCAAAAAATTGGAAGATGAAGTGTACTATGCCAAATCTGATTTTGACAAAAACTCCTTGTTTCCCGGAGAAGGTGGACGTGTAGAAACAGCATCAGACAGAGTACAATCTTTTAGATCACTGTTTAATGCCAGAAGAGAGATGAAATCGGTGGAAGAGTTAAATTCTGATTTATATCGAGCTGTTACCAATGAAATGGCCGAACAAGTCAAGTCCCTAATGTTAGAATTGGTTCGATAAAAGAAAATGATGGTGAGGAATTTAGCGGTTTGGATATCAATGATGACATTACTTTTGGGTATCTCATGCGGGATAACCAAGGAGACAACTGTCATACCTGCTAAGAAAACTCCACCACCGGATTGGGTTATGCAACACCCCATCAGTTCTTCACATTACATTGGAATTGCCGTTTCAAACAAAAAAAATAATCCTATAGATTACGCCTCTGTAGCCACCAAGAACGCCCTCAACAATATGGCATCTACTGTTAGTGTGCGTATTACTGGGCAATCATTCTTGAATACGATGGAAACCAACAAAGTCTTCAGTGAAGATTTTTCATCCTCCATCAATACCACCACAGACATTGTATTTGACAATTATGAAACAGCGGGCATATACGAAAATGAAAATGAGTATTGGGCATACGTGCGCATCAGTAAAATAGCCTATCAAGAGCAGCAAGCCAGGAAGAAAAATGAAATCTTGCAGGCGGCATACTTGCTTTACGAAAGGAGTTTAGAGCCCCAAAAAAGAAATCAAATCAATACTTCAATTGATTTATTGTTACATGCTTTGTTCACGCTCAAACCTTACTGGAATGAGCAAAACAATTTCACGACTCCCAATGGCGACAACTTGTTATTGGATCAACAAATTTATTCGGACATTCAAAAAATTCTGCAAGAAATTGAATCATCCTGTGATGAATCTGCCATCATGTTGACAGCCCAAAATCACTACCACCAGACTACTCCCCTGAAGGTAAGCGGGGCAAGCGGCAGTCCGGCCATTGGCGCTCCCTTTACTTATCATTACCCAACGGACAAATACACCCGCCCGAAAAAAGTTGTAACCAACAACCAAGGATTGGTGATGGTTGATGTTATCAGTGTTCCTTTTGAGGCCCAATTGCCCAAATTGGAATTCACTTTTGACACTGACGCACTAATCCCAGCAGATTTGGATCAAAAAATTTGTAAGAACTTGTTGAAAGGCGCAGAAACAAATCCTTTGGTTATTCCTATTCACATTGTCAAACCAACTTTCTATGTAGAATCGACAGAGAGAAATTTTGGTGAAACAACCAATCAAAGCATTTTGCAAAGCACCGTTCAGGGATTTCTTGCACAAAAAGGATTTGCAGTTACCTCAAAAAACAAAGCCGATTACTGGATTATTCTTGAAGCGGACACCAAAAACGGGGGATTGAGCAGTGAGTTCATCAGTGCGCTATTGGACATGAAATTGGTGTTGACAGACAACCAAGAGCAAATTGTGCGTTACCAAAACAACACCAATACCATCAAAGGTGTGCAACTGAGCCTACCATCTGCTGGTGCAGAGGCCTATAAAAAAGGTAAACTAAAACTAGAGGATGAATGGTTAAAGCAAATGTTACAGTCCATTTTGTAACTTTGGCATTATTCATGTAAAAATCAAAAAACAATCAAACCCTATAAAAAAACGAATATGAAAACAATGAAAATTACAATGATGTCCTTGGCGTTAATCGCTGGGATGAGCTTTGCAGCTTGTAAGAAAAACAAAGAAACTGCAAAAACCGATCAGGGGGTAAATCCCAAACAACAAGGAGAAGTATTGATCAATGAGTACTGCTCAGTTTCTGAATACGCTACCACAGCAGAGGCTTTCAGAGCTACAGCTACTGGTGAAAGTATGGATAGAGAAACAGCCAAGAAGAAAGCGATGTCCAACGCACAATCAAAATTGGCCAAGTCAATCAGCACAACCATGAAAATTGTTGGTGACAATTACGTTAATTCTACTGAGTTCAACAACAAAGAAGAAGTTACTGAAACGTTTCAAGAAATGTCAAGAACTGTTGTTGATCAAAACTTAAAAGGTGCAACTGCAATCTGTGAAAAATTAACCCAAAAGCAAGATGGTAACTACGTATGTTACGTTGCCATTGAATTGAAAGGTGAAGGACTTATGAATGCATACAACGCCAAGTTGTCTCAAAATGAAAAATTGAAAGCGGACTACAACTATGAGAAGTTTAAGGATACTTTCAACAATGAGATGGAGAAATTGGCCAACGAGCAAAAATAAATTCTTTGGTAAAATGAAAAAGCCCACCGATTGGTGGGCTTTTTTTATGGATAAAAATCAAACAAATCGTGGGTCTGTTTCCATGACTTGCCCACATGATTGGCAAGTGCGCAATTCCTGACTGCTATAAAAATGACGAAACCTCGGAAGAAAATCCTTTTCAATGTTCTCTAAAACAAAAAAATCCTCGTGCAACTTATGGTTACATGATTCACAAAACCACATCAAACCATCTTTCATTTCGCGATCCGCTCTCTTCACCTCAATCACCAAGCCAACAGTATTCCCTCCTCTGCGGGGCTGATGCGGCACACCCGCAGGAAGCAAAAACATTTCCCCTTCTTTGATCTCAATATCGACTGCCTTTCCATCTTCTTGTATACCTACAACGATATCACCCTGCAACTGATAAAAAAGCTCCTCCGTTTCATTGTAATGATAATCCTTACGTGCATTGGGACCACCCACCATCATCACGATGTAATCTCCAGCGTCTTTGTACAGGTTCTTGTTGCCAACAGGAGGCTTAAGCAAATCTCTGTTCTCTTCTATCCATTGATGGATATTAAACGGTCTTTTGATCATCTAGTCTATTGTTATTTTTTTCAGTTCATTCAAAAATTGAGGATCTTCTTCAATCTTACTTCCAACTACTACCCAATTTGCACCACCATCCCATGCATCCATTATTTGTTCAACGCTATGAATACCCCCACCGACAAACAATGGCAATGAGCACTCACCAGAAACAGCATTAATCACTTCCTTTGAAATGGCGTATTGTGCGCCGCTTCCTGCATCCAAATAAACCAAGCGCATGCCCAACTGCTCACCAGCCAGTGCGGTTGCAGCCGCCAAATGAGGCTTATCCTTTGGAATAGGAACCGTGTTGCTGATGTATGAAACAGTGGTTGGCTTTCCTCCATCCACTAAAATGTATGCTGTAGGTAAAAAATCCAGGCTAGCATCCCGCAAGGCTCTTGCATGCACCACGTGTTGCCCAATTAAAAACTCTGCGTTTCTTCCAGATAACAAAGACAACAGTAAAACGCCATCAGCTTCGGCGCATATTTGAGCTCCTGAACCAGGGAAAATCCACACAGGCAATCCACTTTTCTTACAATGCAAAACACAAGAGAGGAGATTGTCTTTATGCAAAAAACTACCACCAACCAAAATTAATTTCACCCCACATTCTTTTGCCATAAATGACAATCTTTCCCAAGAGTCTGGATGACCAACGTCAGGGTCTACCAACATAGCAATACCCCGTGAGTTCAACCAATCAGGCAATTTCTTTACTTGCATCATGAAGTAAAAATAACGGATAAAATGAACTTCATTCCTGAAAAAAATCAATATTTCTAAAAACAGGATTTACTAACACCCTACCGTTAACACAAAAAACCAAATGCACTTGATATGCGCATAGAATTGGTATAGTTTCGAAACATTAAAGTGCAATAAACTAATTTTTTCAGATAATGGAGTTCCAAAGCCTCAATTTTGATTTACAGCCTGAGTGCAATTCACTCATCAAAGTTATTGGTGTAGGTGGTGGTGGTTCAAACGCCGTCAATTACATGTACAATCAAGGCATCAATGGTGTCGATTTTATCATATGCAACACCGATGCCCAAGCCATTGAGGTATCACCCGTTCCACATAAAATTCAATTGGGTGCCAACCTAACTGAAGGTCGCGGTGCTGGTTCTTCTCCAGTAGTTGGAAGAGATGCAGCTTTGGAAAGCATTGAAGCTGTCAGAAACATTTTGCACAATGAAAAGAGCAAAACCAGCATGGTATTCATTACTGCTGGAATGGGTGGTGGAACTGGAACTGGAGCCGCTCCAATCATTGCACAAATGTGCAAAGAGATGGGCATTCTTACCGTTGGTATCATCACTGTTCCTTTTACTTTTGAAGGTAAAATGCGTCACCATCATGCTGAGGAAGGTGTGAAGGACATGAGAAATTCTGTTGACACCCTACTCATCATTCGCAATGATAAATTGCGCGAGTTGTTTGGCAATTTGACCATGAACAAGGCATTTGGTCATGCTGATGAAGTATTGTGTACAGCGGCAAAAGGAATTGCAGAAGTGATGACCTTAACCGGCTTGGTCAATGTTGATATGAACGACGTTAAAACGGTCATGAAAGACAGTGGTGTTGCCATCATGGGAAGCGGAAGAGCCAGTGGAGAAAACAGAGCCAAGCGCGCTGTAGAAACCGCTTTGGAATCTCCACTTTTAAATGATAACGATATTTTTGGAGCCAAGCATGTTCTATTAAATATTACACACGGTGAAGAAGAATTACTCATGGACGAGGTAACAGAAATTACCGATGCCATTCAAGACCGTGCAGGAATGAACGCCAATGTAATCTGGGGATATGGTCAAGACAATCGTCTTGGTGCAGACATTTCCGTTACAGTTATTGCTACAGGCTGGGATGCCAAAGGCATTGACAACGTAATTCCTGGGATCGAAAAAACAGAGCAAGTAGTGGTAGATGTTCATGTAGCTGCTGAAGAAGTGGCCATTCAAAAACCCATCGCTGTGGTACATGAAGTTACCCAACTACTAGAAAGTCCTGTCATGCGCATTGAATTGGAAGAAATTTCCAATAACAACGTCAATCTTGAGCCCGTTGCATTAGAAGACAATACAGAAATTGAATTGCACCAAACAGAGGTAGCTTTTGAAATTGAAATTCCAGAAGAACCAAAAACAATTGATTTGTTTGAAATGAGCGATCCAGTAGAAATGCCTCAGATGGTTCAGGAAGAGTTGACATTTGAGCAGGAAGAAGTTAAGATGAAATTCAATGTTCAAGAATCATTGAATGAAGATGTTTTCAAAGTAGTTGGATTTGGCGAGCAGGATATAGCCGCTGAAAACAGAGCTGCCGCACCTGAGGTTTCAATGAATATTAAGGAAAGAGCAACTGACAACATTGACCGTTCTTCCATCAACCAATTGCAAATTGAAAGATCTGACCGCATCAAACAAATCTGCATGAAGTTAAAAAGCCCAGGTGGATTAAACTCATTGGAAGATGAGCCAGCCTACTTGCGCAAAAAAGTTGTTTTGGATAACCCTCCTGCAAGCAATGAAAGCCAAGCTTCTCGCTTTGGAATATCAGAAACAACTGATTTAAATGGAGAGAAAAGATATGGTCTAAGCGACAATAATCCCTTTCTACACGACAATGTAGATTGAGCCCTGAATACAACACAACAAAAACAAAAAAGGACTGATTACTCAGTCCTTTTTTTATTGTCTTACGCTACAATTTTATACTTTCACTGCGTCCAACATCGCATGCGCCATTTGTTGGCGCTTCCATTCATAGTAAGCAAATCCATAGGTCCAAAAAACCGCCCAACTGCTGTATAGTAAAATAACAATCACCGTCAACCACCAACGCTCCGACACAATTTGTCCTTGCTCATCCTTCACCAAAAAAGGTTCATACTTCCAAATAAAGTTCCATACACCCAATAAAAACAAAGCGGAAGAAACCAAAAAACTCAAGGCCACAGCGCCAATAACGGCTGATTTATTGGGTCGCGTTCCCTCGGATGAAGAATGATTCCAATAACCCACTACCCTATTGCGCTCATCATGAACAATTGAAACATCTTCTTGGTAGCGCGTGTGATAAAGACCATCATTCATGCCGACAAAAATGATATCATTCAATTTGACCCAACGCTGAGGTCCTTTTTTCTCTTCTCCATCGATAACACTCGTACCTCCTTGTTGCAGGGGACCGCGCGTCAAGACTAAGTTTGTTGAAGGAAACAATGCTCTTAATTTCATAAGTCAAAAATAACGCAAATGCGTCATTGAAAAGCAATCTCCACTTTCCTGTCTTTGACATTCATCCCACTGCTCTGAGGAATTGTTATCTCCACATCGATTTGATTGAGCAATGTTCCATGTGCCATCAGGAAACTTTGAACGGAAAACGCCCTTTCCCAGGCCAATCTTTCATTCGACGCCAAATCTCCTACTGCATCATATGAACCCATCAATTTAACCTTCTCCATTGGATGAAGCAACAAATACATGCTCAACTCAATCAGTTCTTTTGTGTAAACATCCTCCAACGCTGACTGATTTTTCTGAAACAAAACGGTGGGTGTTGGCGGTCGATTAGAAGGGAGAGGAGAATAAACCAACCCGCTATTGTCTGCCAATAAATCGGATTCATCCTTCACCATTAACCATTGAACATCTCCCAATTGAAGCCCCAAATATTCCCATGAAACCCTTCCTTCAGCATCTGTAAGCAACTGTGCTATCGTTTCTCCATGCTTGTCTTCTATGTGGAATGACTCATAGGACAACGGACTATTCAAAGAGTCCAGAAACTGCCATTGGTTTACGACACCCAAGGACAACACCACACACCCCTTTGAATCCTCAAAAGTTTTCAAATGAATTCCATTCTTTCTCCAAGTAAAAGGCTGATTAAAAACAAAACAAAAAGAATCCTGTTCTAGTTTCTTTTTCAACTCAAACAAAGCATTCTTATTAGGGGATGCCTGTTGCCGATTGGAAACCAACCAACCGCTCTCTTCTGACCACATCATCCATTGAAAATCATCGGCGTCAGAATTGATTGGAGCCTCCAATTGCCATCGAACACCAAAAGATTCTTGAGACGGTGAAAGGAATATATCCCAATCGCCGCGTTCTGTTTTTGAGGAGAAACACAATCCATCAATATTCATTATTGGATAGCGTTCATCTGCATTGGTATTGATACCCATACCCAAATTTTGAGCCTCTGACCAATGTCCATTGACCCATTTGATTCTATATAAATCCCAACCCCCAATGCCACCCACGCGATCCGAAGAAAAATACAACCACTGTTCTCGTTGGTCAAAAAATGGTTCAGCATCATTGCCCAACATATCCGCCATCAAAACTTCCAGCACACCGTTTTTCTTGCAAAAAATTTTGCTCATTTGCTTTCCATTCACTGAATGAGTCTGGGTAAAAAACAACAAACTGTCGGATTCAAATCCAGGTCCAATTCCTGGCCAAACATTTTGCTCAGCAATGAATCCATTGTCTTTAAAGTCAATCGATTTCCACTGCACATCTGTTTTCCAAGTATCCTGCTGGGAATTGTCTACAAATGGAGTCACAACAGCAGGTCTACCGCCATTAAGAAATAGCGCGTGACCATGATTTGAAATGGAAATAGACGTGCACGACCACTGGGCAAGAACTTGTCCGGTAGTCAAAATGAATACAATCATCCACAGCATTCGCATGGAAACAAATTTCCGCCAATCTCAGTCACTTTGGGGCCTAAAAACAAAGAGGTTTGAACACCTCCCGGTTAATCCTCTTCCCTCTGAAGCGCATCGTATACCAGCTCCGCTTCA
>CANEVR010000051.1 GCA_947442505.1 Flavobacteriales bacterium
ATATCTGTCCAGGTGGTGGAACAAGCGTGACTTTCACAGCTACCCCAACCAATGGCGGAACACCGAGCTACCAGTGGAAGAGAAATGGCAACAACATCGGAACCAACTCAACTACTTTCACCAGCACTGCATTGGCAGGAGGTGATGTCATCACAGTGGAGATGACCGCAACCAATACTTGTCAAACTGCTAACACAGCAACAAGTGCAGGAACTACGATCAATGCATTGACTGTATTCACTTACTATCAAGACAATGATGGAGATGGATATGGACAGACATCGAGCAATGTTCAAGATTGTACACAACCAACGGGTTATGCAACCCAAGGAGGAGATTGCAACGATGCGCAAAGCGCAGTGAACCCTGGAGCAGCGGAATCGTGCAACACGATTGATGATGATTGCGATGGCAGCATTGACGAAGGAGTTCAAACTACTTATTATGCAGACGTTGATGGAGATACCTATGGAAACGCATCAAGCACAATAGCTGCTTGTGCCCCACCAACAGGATATGTATCCAACAGCAGTGATTGTAACGATGCCAATAGCGCAATTAACCCGGCAGCTACAGAGGTATGTAACTTGTTGGATGATGATTGTGATGGCAGCATAGATGAAGGAACAGCAGTTACGCCTAGCGTGAGTATTGTTTCTAGCGATGCAGACAACAGCATCTGTGATGGAACAAGCGTAACCTTCACAGCAACTCCAACCAATGGCGGAACAACCCCTGCTTACCAGTGGAAGTTGAACGGAGCCAACGTTGGAACCAATGCAGCGACTTATACCAATTCATCTCTTGCAAACAATGATGTTGTCACAGTTGTATTAACTGCCAACAACACTTGTCAAACCAGTGCAACAGCCAACGGCAATAGCATCACGACAACGGTAACGAACAACGTTACGCCAAGCGTAACCATTGCAGCGAACACAACGGATATCTGTCCAGGTGGTGGAACAAGCGTGACTTTCACAGCTACCCCAACCAATGGCGGAACACCGAGCTACCAGTGGAAGAGAAATGGCAACAACATCGGAATCAACTCAACTACTTTCACCAGCACGGCATTGGCAGGAGGTGATGTGATCACAGTGGAGATGACAGCAACCAATACTTGTCAAACGGCTAACACAGCAACAAGTGCAGGTACTACGATCAATGCATTGACTGTATATACTTACTATTTGGATTTGGATTTCGATGGTTATGGTGTCAATGGAACTTCCATTTCAGATTGTATTCAGCCCAATGGTTATGTGACGCTTTCAGGAGATTGCAACCCCACAGATCAAATGATTTATCCTGGTGCAGTTGAGTTTTGTAACCAATCCGATGATGATTGTGACGGAATTGTTGATGAAGATTTGATTTTCCAAAATTTCTATTTGGACAATGATGGTGATGGTTATGGAGGTAATGCCTCTGCGTTTTCTGCATGCGACTTACCTGCTGGATATATTGTTGCAGGTGGCGATTGTAATGATGCCAATACCAATATTTCCCCAGTAGCACAGGAATTGTGCGCCACCAATTTCGATGATGATTGTGATGGATTGATCAATGAAATTTGCGCTCCAGGAAATGACAACCCTGCATTTGCTAGCAACTGCCCACTTTCTTCGCTATCCATTTGTACAACCGTTACTGGAACACTACAAGGCGCTTCTCCAACAGGAGTTTTTGGAGCCAATACCTTGAGCAATAACAACGATGTTTGGTATTATTTTACAGCCAATGGTCCAGGAATGACCATTCGCTGCACCCCAAATGGAAACGATGTAGGGTTGGAGTTGAGAAGTTCAACGGGTCAATTGTTGAAATTCATGAATGCTACATCCAATCCTACGGATGAGTACATGAATTATGCAGATCTGACGATTGGAAATCAATATTATTTGCGTGTCATGAATATGAATGGGGCCCAAAGTGGAAATGGGTTTTCATTGTGCGCAAGTAGAATAATGGTGGGAACATCTGCATTTAATTACACCAATGTGTACGTGTACAATACAGGATGTATCAATGTTGTTCCTACCAACCTGAGTACATTTGTGAGTACAACCATATTACTTACGCCTGCGGGAGGAGGTCAAACGTATAGCGCACCTGGCCCATCAGCACAATTGGGATCCTTTTTATCCAATGATGGATACGGTTTGAATTACAACACGGTTTATACAGGACAAGTGATTAAGAGTTCTGCTTATCCATTGGGTAATGGAACAACTGAAATATTGTCCTTTACAACTGGTGTGACCAATACTTTGAATGTTCTGCCATGTGTCGACATCGATTTGGGTAGCAATTACCTTTGTCCAAGGTTGTGGAATGTAGGATCATTGATGCGCGCTGATCGTTGGATATGTGGAGCTGTGAAATACCAATGGCGTTTTCAACAGTATTTAAATGGCCAGCCGTATTTGGTTAACGGAAACCCTGTGATTATTGAGCAATATGGACCCAATGGTTCACGAGACATTTACACATTGGCAGCCTATGGATTTTTACCTGGCTCAGAGTGGCGAGTGAAAGTTCGTCCCGTATTCCCCAACAATGTGCACGGAGATTATGGCACTGATGAGCAATGCATGAAATTCAAGGGAAGTTTCGCTGCAGCCCCCATTTGGGAAGAATCAGTTGAGGAAGCATGGGACATGGAGAGTAAGTTCATTGTTTATCCCAACCCAAGCCTTGATGGACAGTTGAGTATCATTGGGAATTCTGAAGATGCTTCTATTCAATCGATTGTTGTCTATGATGCCTCAGGGCGTTTAACAACCCAATGGGAGACTTCTGGAGAGGAGCAAACAATGGTTTCCTTGAACTTGTCTTCATTGAAAGCAGGACTTTATTGGATTTCAATTACAGGTGAAGGAAAGGAGCAACGCCAACGATGGGTGAAACAATAGGGAAAATACTGATTGATAAGAAACCTCTAATCAACCTCAGCGTTATTCATGGTTGAGATGATGCATAACGGAGAGATGAAAACCATAAGAAGGTGGTGAGTAGAAAAAAGCTCAAATTGATTTATTAAAAAGAGGGCTAAGAGCCCTCTTTTTTATTGGTGTATGATAGAAACATTTCTTCGAATGAAATGTCTGTCTGTGCTCAACTCCATGATGTAAATGCCTGATGCCCAATCCGCACATAGGATATCTTGTGATCCTATCTGCTCATATATTTTCCTACCGTTGAGATCATAGAAAGAAATATGAGCAGTTGGTATTATTTCACTGAATTGTATGATATTACTAGCTGGATTCGGATAAAGGTTAAATGTCAAATCAAAATCAGATATTCCAACGGTACCTACAATTACTTGTTGTTGTCCTAAAACACTACAGCCAATAGAGTCAGTAACGGATAAATAAATTTGACCAATGGTATTTGTTCCCCATTGAACTTGAATACTAGAAGTGCCTTGACCAGTAATGATAACACCACCATTTACAGTCCAATTGTATTCTCCAATTTGATTACAGGAATAGTTTGTGGATTCAAAGTTATTTACTTCATCTAAACCTGTGATCACAGGTATGTCGCCATTGGGTTCGAGAATATTAAAGCTAGCACTCGTTGAGCATGATTCAGTATCGGTGACGTTTAAAATGTATTCACCAGCGGGGAGATTTTGAATTTGAGTTGTGGTGTAAATCGGAAATGTGTTCCATTCTAAATAGTATAAATTGCTTCCGCCAGTAACGGAAATGGCAATGCTGCCGTCGCTATAATTGAAACATTGATTGTTAACAATGTTTTCTAGCGTAATGATAATTGGTGAGGAATTGGCGGGTGTTAGCGAATAATTGAATGAAGAAATACATCCCGTAGAATCTGTGATGTATAAACCATATTCTCCGGGACTAGCGTTCAATAGATCTTCGTTGGTATTTCCGTTGCTCCATAAAAAATTCAATGGTGAATATGGACTGCTTGCGTTTATCAAAATATTTCCAGTGGTGTCATTTCCGCAGACGGGATTTTCTAAATTAGCTTGTAAATTCATTCCAGGACAGGTGGTTACTTCCGCTCCCAAACAGCTACAATCAGTGAGTACAATGTCGTCTATGGTGTTGGGGTTATTGTCTGTGCAAGCCAGTCCAATTACCAAGCAATTACCATCATCAACATTGGCCAATGTGTTGTAGTTGCATGCCAATGGGTTGGTGCATCCTTCGATGATAATTTCCCCTGAGCACTCGCAGTTGAAATTGACGATGTCTTCAATGGTGTTGTTGTTTCCATCATTGCATGTTGCCCCCTCAATCAGACAACTGCCATCTTCAATATTGGCATTGGATACAAAGTTGCAAGCCAATGGGTCGGTGCATCCCAATATGTATAATGTACCCGCGCAGCTGCAGTCAGCCTGAACGATGTCGTTGATGGTGGTATTATCAGAATCATTGCAAGGAGCATTGGTAAACAAACAGGTGCCATCATTCAGGTTGGCTTCTGCGTTAAAGTTGCAGGCGTTGGGACTTGTACATCCTGGTATGGGTTCAATGTTACATTGACAGTCATGAAAACCCAAATTAGAGAAGGTGTTGTTGGGTAATGAATCATATTCAAGAAGTACATCAAATGTTAACGGATTGATAGGAACTCCATTTAGTACGTTGTATTTTTTTACAAGGGTATGATTTTCTGAAATGTACAAAGTTGCTCCAATGATACTAGTCCCGTAGGCGTTCCAACCTCCGAATCCACTTCCTTCACCAATTTTTCCAAAAAGGTCCACCTGAGTCAATCCTTCATCTTTAACCAAAGCGATGGCATCGTTACCGGAGAAGTACATAGGCCATGATCCGCCTGAACTCACAGGATTAATAAATGTATCAGCAAGCAGTTCCAAGTCTGGAAAAATGGGTGCCTCTAGACCAGTCCCCAATGGATCTCTTTTGTCGATTACTACAACATAAGTATCATGTCCTTCAATGCTGGCTCCGGTAAGAAAGGAAATGTCTCCTGCTGTGCTGTTGCCATTGCTGTATCGCACCAACCCGTAATTGCTAAGATCAATGCTTTGGTTCGTGGGGTTGTAAATTTCGATGGCTTTATTGTTTCCCAACCCTTCAACATATTCGCTGATGAACAAGTCTGAACACTGGCCTGATGCCAAAGTTCCGCTGCACCAACAATCTGCGTTGATCACATCATTTTCAGTAATGCTGTTTTCGTCATCGCAACTTTGCCCACTGAATAAACATGTGAAATCGTCTGTATTGGCAAGGGCGTTGAAATTGCATGCGTTGGGATTTAAACATCCGTAAATGGGAACAAAAATGGGAACACAATTTAAGCACTCTCCAAAACAAACGGTATCTATAAAGTTTCCTGTACTGCCAACAATATGCGTTCTTGTCAGCGAATTTTGGTAAAAGGTACCACAGCTATTGGGAATTGTCTCAGCAAGATTCTCAACAGGACCATTGATGTATCGGAAGTAAATGGTGTCTCCAATGTCGGCAGTAACTGAAGTTGTATAAACATTATTGCCAGCGGACGACATGCTGATACTGGCCATGTTGTTTAAGCTGTGTTGAAGAAAAATCCCTGCTGGATTAATAGGTTGTTGAGACATATTAACATTGAAGGTTACCGTTTGCATAAACGGAGTAAGTCCTGAAATTTTGATGTCATCCATCCGGTAGGTACCGTTGGTTCCGTTCAAGATATTGATGTCCCATTTGAATTGGAGAAATCCTGCGTTATCTGCAGCAGCGGGTAGTGCTATTGGAATCCCAAAATTGACCAAGCTCCAAAGAGAATTGTTTTCATTGTCCACATAATTGATTGGTGTCCATGAATTGCCATCCGTTGAAAAAGACAATGTTGGCAGTTGGCTTCCCGTGGAAAAAAAGTTGTTAGAAACTCTAGAACCCCAAATGATTGAGATGTTGTCGAGTCCAAGGCTGTTGAGAATAGGTGAAAAAAGAGTATAAGATCCCGAAAGATCAGAGTTTCTAATCATGATATTGTTCAACCCTGTTGCGCCGGAATATCCATTAGAACTGTTAGTAGAGTCACAGCGGAAGCCAAAATTTCCGTTATAGGTTGATTGCCAACCGAGAGGTAATGACTCAAATGCAGTTAGATCAATATTTTCGTTAACAATTGTACTTTGGGCTAAAACCGAGGTGCAACCAGCAAAGACAAAACCAAGTATGATAAAAAAACTTTTCATGTTACAAATCAATTGTAGAAATGCAAAGAAGACTTTACGCAATTGTTATGTTCTTCGAGAAGAAATAGTATCATACCTCAATGTTCATATTGCGATGTCATTTATATTAAATTGATTTAACATGTAATCTGATTAAGGCTTCAATTCTTTTTAATATGTTAAAGTTAATCTAATCATTTTACTTGCCCAGACATTCATTTTTGCTCTTATGAAAAAAATATTTTATTGTATTTTGTTTATTTCAGTTTTAATCTCATGTAAACCAGATAGAGAATTTGAAGAACCAAGTGAAACTGCCCCAATTGGCGGTGCCAACAATATTTTACCTGGTACGATTAGGGTTAACGAGTTTGTAACAGTTGGTTCTGTTCATGGCAATGAGCTAGATTCTATTGGGTCTACCAGTGATTGGTTAGAATTGTACAACACAACAAATGACACGATATTTTTTGCCAACGGAGAATGGACATTGACGGATTCAATAGGTTGGTTTGATAAGTGGGTGATGCCAGATACTTTTATTTCTCCAAAAGGTTTTTTGGTGGTATGGTGTGATGATTTGGATACCACAATAACCCAATTACACGCATCGTTCAAATTATCGTCAGGAGGAGAAGACATTGGGTTGTATTACAAAGAATCCGGAGCGGCAAGGGTTGCCGTAGATGAATTTACTTACACGCAACAATCCGCTGCCACTTCTCAAGCAAGGTATCCAGATGGTTCGACCAACTGGATCATTTCGGCAAATCCCTCATTGGAGTTACCCAATTTGCCATAAACAGTGAGAGGATTAAAAAATCTCTGCCTATTGTACTGTATTCTTTTTGGTGCAATTTGTCAGGCTCAAGATTGGGTTCAAGTAAATAAATTGAATCCCAATGGTGTTAATGAGCCCTCTGACTTGCTTTACTTGAATGGTATTTGGTATGCCTGCGGTAATAAAGCGTTTCTCTATGAGTCAAAGGATTTAATTACTTGGGATGAAACCGTGGTCAATGATTTTGATCTTGAGGCCATAACAACTGATGGGAAATACATTTTCATCAGTGAAGAAACCTACCAAAGGATTTGGGTTTATGACCCGGTTGCAAAGAAAGTAATGAAGCAAATTCCTTTCAAGCATGGCGGAGGCCGAAACGAAGGGATAGAGGCCATGACTTATCTGCCCAAATCAAATCAGTTTTTATTGGTCAGTGAGAAAGATCCTTGCGTTTTTTATCTCACCGACGAGAAATTTCAAATTGAAGAACAATTCCAGCTTGATGGGATTTCGGAGGTAAGTTCTGTTGGTTTTTATAATAACAAGTTGTATGTACTATCCGATGAGGATGCTACCTTGTTTGAATTGGATTGGGAGTTTCGTAAGGTCGTTAGTAAGATAAGCATTCCCTTAATCAATCCTGAAGGCTTTGTTTGGAAGGATGGAGACTTGTGGGTTTGTAGCGATGACATGAAGAGAATTATTCAACTATCAAAAAAGTGAGATGAGGAGAATTGCATTTTTGATACTGTCCGTTTTTTTCCTCCAAACTGGGGTTAGCGGTCAATTTACGCAATCTGCAGGAGACAAAGTGTTGCAGACATCAGGCATGATTTTGCCTTTTTTTAATCATCGGTTTTATCCAGAATCAACGGACACCTTCAAGAAAAATCGTTTCAATATGGATTTTGCCGTCATACGTTTTGACGGTATGGCTAAAAAGCATATTCATTATGAAATTCAATTAAATTTTCCGGCAATTTATGATTCGGAGGTTTCGGATGAGTTGTTGATGCAAAGTACAATAGAGTGGCGCTCAAGAAAGGACAATTTCAATATTCGGGTAGGCTATGATAAATTGCCATTTTCCCGGTCATCGCTCAATCCCATGTCAAAATCTCCGTTCATGCAACGTCCGGAAATGGTCAGAGGCAAAACATTCAATCGAAGAGATGCGGGTATTACGTTGGAAAAGAACTTTTGGAACAAAAGATTAAATCTTTTTGGCGGTGTGTACTCTGGAATGGGAATGGCTTCTATTGTAGGAGACAATGATGACAACGGAAAATATCTTTATGTTGCAAGAGTGGAAGCCAGCTACCCATCAAAGGCTAGGGATGGTGAGATGGATACAGATCATATTCCATTACCCAATGTAAGTGTTGGATTTGGCGGAATGTTCTCCGAAAAAACCGTAACCACAGGAACAGATTATCCCTTGCTTACAGTAGATGGTAAAAAAAGATCTCTCGGGGGTGATTTTACTTTTATGTTCAAGGGTTTTACCGTGATAGGCGAATATGTTCTGTACAATGTTACGCCAAGAGATCAAACGATGTTGTACGGAAAGCCAACAGATCATTATAATGCATCAGGACAGTATCTTTTGGTAAATTATTATTTTAAGAAAATAAAATCCTTGGTAGCTGCCCGATACGACCAATTTGACCCTTCAGATTTGCTCAAAGGTAATGCACGGAATAACCTCTCGACAGGAATTGATTTTTGTTTGGATGGTTTTAACTCTGTAATCAAAGTGCACTTTATTAAAAGACTATCAGACACCTCTTTGGAAGGTTTGGACCCATGGACAGATGATCAATTGCGTATTGGATGGCAACTAAAATTCTAACGTTATGAAGTATGTATTCGTTCTTTTCTTTTCATTTTTTGTTCTCAAAGAAGCGACTGCTCAAATAGAAGTTTATCATGAGAATTTTGATTCCGTTTTGGCTCCAATTCTTCCCAACGGTTGGAGTATTGGTGGGGACCCAGGTATAGGTTGGCATACGGATAGTACCAACTCTTCCGGATATTCAGGTGCAAGTGGTGGGAATAATATTGTGATAAGAAACAACGAGAATATCAGCGGAGATTATGAATTGATTTCCCCCATTATTAATGCCACGGGTCAAAGTAATTTGGTTGCGCATTTTGGCTCTCGCGTATCATCCAATTTTCTGGTTTCGGGAAGTACATTGCCAACATTAACCTACTCAATAGATGGTGGAGCGTCTTGGTTGACTTTGGTGTATGATGATAATGATGCGAATAGCATCTGGTCTTTGGTGAATTTGGGAACGCCCATTGCACTGCCTGCCGATGCCAATAATCAATCTTTGCTGAGGTTCAAATGGACCATCCATATTGAAGGAGATGGCGCGACGACGGCAGGAACGTATCGAATCGATGACTTTAGCGTTAATACGGCTCAAGAAGTTGGAACCGGAGTTGTCCCTGGGTCAAGTGTTGAAATCTATCCCAATCCGGTCAATGATGTCCTCCATGTGCGGGGAGTAAAAGGATACGCCGAGTATCAAATAAGAGATATTGCTGGAAGGTTAATAGACACAGGTATATTTGGAATTATGAATCAAAATTCCGTTGATACCGCTGCATGGCTTTCGGGATATTATTGGTTAGAAATCAATACCACTAGCGATCGCTTGGCCTTCACTATAGCGAAGCATTAGCATAACATTTAAGTAACATAAGGGTTTTAGGTATGCTGAAATATTCACGTATCATTCACATAGAATGCTTGAGTTATTCTCACAAAGAAGTCAAATTTGTACTCTCAATAAATGTTAAGACATTAATTATGAATAAAAAAGTATTCTTCGGTTTGTTGTTGTCATTCACAACAACATTCATTTTTGGACAGACTGTCGTTTACAGTACCAATTTCGGTTCAACTAACGTTACAACAGCCAGTCTTCAAACCGGTTGGGTGGCTTCAGGCGCTAATGTTGTCAATTTGCAGTTGTCAACCTCTTCTAATAGCGGTTCGAATTACTCTACTCCAATTGCTTCTAGTGCTGGAGCCAATTTGAACGATAACGGGGGTACTGGCGTGTCCGTAGCAACCATTTCAGGTGTTGTGAATACAACAGGGTATTCCAATATTCAAGTTATTTGGGGAGCAAGAGCTTCATCTGCCTCTTATACTGGTGTTGTAGCATTTCAGTTTTCAGTTGATAATGGCGCTAACTGGACTTCGGCGAGTTACACTGATGTTGCTAGAAATGGCACTTGGGCTGTCGTCAATGGCGGCAACTGGATCAGCATCCCCAATGCTGGAGATGTGAGTGACTTGAGATTTAGATTCACTTATACTAGAACGACTTCTAGCGGTAATTACCGTATTGACGACTTCACCGTTCGTGGTGTACCGAGTTTTCCTGCTGTATCTGCTTCTGGGACTCCTGGAGGTTTTTTAACATCGGTGGGAACACCATCAACCAGTCAAACAGTTATTGCTTCAGGAGTCAATCTTACGGACCCATTGGTGGTAACTGCTCCTACTGGATTTGAAGTGAGTAGCGATGGAACGAATTTCTCTTCTTCTGTTTCTTTGACACCAGCCAGTGGAATCGTTTTGGCTACGAATATCAGCGTACGTTTAACGGGAGTGAGCGCAGGACAATTTGTTGCTGGTAATGTAACTTTATCCAGCACAGGAGCGACGTCACAAACGGTCAATGTTCAGGGAATTTCCTACGCAACACCAAGTACTTTCGGAGCGGACAACATTGTTGTTTTGCAAGCTGGAAGCGGTGCCTTACAGGCCAATGGAACTGGCGTTCCCATTTTGATTCGTGAGTTTAATACTGTGGGAGGTTATGTTCAAACTGTTCCAATTCCATTTGTGAATAGTGGTTCCAATTATGGGGTTACCATGAGTAATTCTGGAACCAGTGAAGGAGCCTTGAATTTGTCAGGGGATCAGCAACGTTTGACATTGGTGGGTTATAATGCCCCAGTTGGAACGAGCAACGTTTCATCATCGGCATCAGCTACCTATCCCCGTGTTGCCATTGCAGTTTATAATGATGGATCTGTTAACACTTCAACCATTGTCAATGATGCATTTACTGGAAACAATGTCAGAAGCTCTGTTACCCAGGACGGTTCAGGTTTTTGGATGGCTGGTGCAGCAGGTGGTGTGCGTTATGTTACACTTGGATCTACAGGTGCATCAACGTCAATTTCTAACAATGATGCCAGTGTTCGCGTAGTTTCAATTGTAGATGGTCAATTGTGGTGCTCATCTAATACTGCAACTCTTATTGGTTTGAGTAAGGTTGGAACAGGATTACCAACAACTTCAGTAGCCAACACCCTACAAATTGCTTCCACTGATTCCTATGCTTATCAATTTTTGGATGCCAACTCATCCATTCCAGGTGCAGATTTATTGTACATCGCCAACAACACTACATTGATTAAGATGTCTTATGACGGTGCAGCTTGGAGTGCGAAAGGCACTTTGACAGGGACCAACATTACAGGTGTTTGTGCAAAGTGGGATGCTGTGACAAGCACAGCTACCATTTATGCTACCAATGGAACTGGTCTTTGGAAAATAATTGACAATACAGGCGCAACTTCTAACATTGTTTCTTCTGGTTCTGCGCTGACGGCTGTGGCAACTAGCATTGCAACTCCCATTACCAACACTGCATTTCGTGGAGTTGCTTTTGCACCGAGTGTAGCTGCCACGTGTACTTTTTATCCAGATGTTGATGGGGATGGTTATGGTGCAAGCACGGGTGCACAACAGTTTACTTGTAATTCCTCTCAGACAGGTTTTGTAGAACAAATCAATACAGATTGTAACGATGCGAATGGTGCTATAAACCCGGGTGCAACGGAATTGGCTTGTAACACCATTGATGATAACTGTAACTCGAGCATTGATGAAAACTTTGTTGCTGGTTGTAATGATCCTTCTGCTTGTAATTATTCAGCCTCTGCAACTTGCGCTACGGCTTGTGATTATACCCAACAAACCTATTATCAAGACAATGATGGAGATGGATTTGGTTCTTCTGTTTCTCAGTTATCTTGCTCCGTTCCTACTGGTTATGTTTTAACAGGAGGAGATTGCAATGACAACAACAATGCTGTGAAGCCATCAGCCTCTGAAAACTTGTGCAATGGTATTGATGACAACTGTAATGGTAGTGTTGATGAAGGTGGTGTTAGCGGTTGTACAGATGCCAATGCTAGCAATTACAATGCTGCCGCCACTTGCAACACAGGTTGTATCTACAACGATTTTACTGCTGGAAATATCATTGCTTTGCGTGTTGGTAGCGGAGCAGCAGCATTGACCTCTGGAGCAACTGCTATGTTCTTGGATGAAATAGGATCAACAGGATTGGTTCAAACGATAGCAGTTCCTACAACGGGGAGCAATCGCATGGTGATGAGTGGGTCATCTACTTCAGAGGGTCAGATTACGCGCTCTCAAGATTTTTCTAAAATAGCCATAGCAGGTTATGATGCTGCACCTGGTTTGGCCAGTGTTAATACTGCAGCCAACGTGAGCAGGGCTATCGGAACAATCGGTTTGAATTCGGGTACATTTGCTCGCGTAGCAACATCCAGTAATTTCTTTTTGGGTAACAACTTTAGAAGTGCATGTGCAAACGGGACTGATTATTGGGGCGGTGGTACAGCCACTTCCACTGGGGGTGTGAATTATTTTGGAGCCGGTGCTGCAACCAATGTCTCTAACTCGCCAATAACAAACGTTCGTGTGGTAAGTGTACAGAATGACCAATTGTATTTCTCAACCGGTTCAAGTCCGACAGGTATTTATTCTGTAGGTACTGGAACACCAACTACATCGGGAGTGACTGCAGTTAATGTTATCTCAACCGGAACAAGCGCCAGCCCTTATGCTTTTCAGTTTAGTTTGGATGGTAACACTTGTTACATAGCAGATGACAGAACCAACGCTAGCGGAGGTGTTCAAAAATGGGTGAAAAATGCTGGTTCTTGGTCATTGGCTTATACCATTTCTATGGGTGCAAGCACAGGAGCACGTGGTGTTGTTGTTGATTTTTACGCAGGAGCTCAACCAAAAGTATATGCAGTTGCTGTAACTAGTTCAACTACAAGAGTAGTTGCCTTTGTGGACAATGGAACTTCAAACCCTACGTTAACAACTTTGGTTACGCAAGCCACCAATACCGCCATTCGTTCAATAGCCTTTGCACCATGTACACCTTCCACGTGGTACGCAGATGTGGATGGAGATGGTTACGGTGTTTCTTCAAGCACGTTAAGCTATTGTACACAGCCATACGGTTATGTAGCGAATAGCACGGATTGTAATGATGCTGCTGCAGCCAATTATCCCGGTAATTCTGAGATCTGCGATGGTTTAGATAACGATTGTAATGGAGCAGCAGACAACGGATTGACCTTTGTCAACTATTACAACGATGCTGATGGTGATACTTACGGAGCAGGAACAGCCACCAACGCTTGTCAGTCTCCCGGTGCGACTTACGTGACCAACAACACGGATTGTGATGATGCAGCTTCATCGACTAACCCAGGAGCATCAGAGATCTGTGATGGTTTAGACAACGACTGTAACGGCACAGCAGACAATGGATTGACCTTTGTCAATTATTACAACGATGTTGATGGTGATACTTACGGAGCAGGAGCTGCCACCAACGCTTGTCAATCTCCCGGTGCGACTTACGTGACCAACAACACGGATTGTGATGATGCAGCATCTTCAGCGTTCCCAGGAGGTAGTGAGGTTTGTGGAAACAGTATCGATGAAGATTGTTCAGGTGCTGATTTGGCTTGCCCCCAAGGTTCATTTAGTACAGCGATAGTTGTTGCCAACATCGGTCAATTTGGAACAGGCACTCAATCCACACAAACAGTGAACTTGTCCACAGGAACCAACACTGTTCAGTCGCCAGGATTGGGATTGGACAAATGGTTCAGCTTTACCGCTTCAGCAAATGCCATGCGCATAGCAGTAGTAGGTAGCTCTTCTGTTGCGGATGATAATGATTTGAGCTTGTATGAAACGCCTACTGATGCAACAGTTCAATTGATTCCAATGGTATCAGAGAACGATGTTCATCCTGGTAGCACAGGTGCTGCTGCAGATGGTGGTAGCGAGACCCTGATCTTTGATCAATTGATTGTAGGTGATGTTTACTACTTGTGTGTAAGAAACAACAACAATACTGCAGGTAGCGTAAGTTTGACTTTGTCCAACTTGAACGCTTCTACAACGGACATTGCTTTGTATACCAATGGCACCAACACGTTCACAAGTGCTTGTCAAAACTTTAAAGTTAAATTCAGACCCAACTCTGCAGGTTATACAATCAATCGCTGGTCGAGCACTGATATCTCAGGAAATCCAAATTGGTCTTATATGATCCCTGTAACAAGTACTGTTGCTTCAACTGTTTGTCAGTTGGGTAAAATTGCTCCAGCAAACTTGAGTGGAAGTCCACAAACGATTTATGTTACTGTTGATGTATTGTACAACTTGATGGATGCATTTGGTACCGTCACACCAGCTACTGCTCGTGCCAATGCGGCTGCCTCTTTCCAAATGGCCAGTGAGGCTGATTTGAATGTTAGAACAACTGACCGATGCGCTGCAGGCTTTAAGTCAACAACATCATCCATTGCAACCAACCGTTCCGTTTGTGGAACTACCCGCTATGTTTGGGAGATGTCAATGGTTTATCCATTGTCAGCATTGCCTTTGGAAGTTCAAGGACCAGTAGGTGGTTCAAGAATATTGACGTTGAATTCAGTTCCTGCCTTGGCCAATGGTCAGCGCTATGATGTCCGTATTGCTTCGAAACATTTGGATGGAGCGACACAAACGGCTTATGGTACCACGCAATGTGTGAAGACCATAGGTGCAGCTGGAATGCCAACGATAGAGGAAGAGATCAATGTTTATGAGCGCTCAGAGAATGGCGTTACTGCTAGCATTTATCCAAACCCGAACAACGGACAAACAGTGAACTTCAGCATCAATGGATTGGAAGGTGCATTGCAATTGAAGGTAACAGATGCTACGAGTCGTCAGGTTTACAACAACCGCTTTATGGTTGAAGGAGCGATGAACACGACATTGGACTTTGGTCAAACCTTGGCCGATGGCGTGTACATGGTAGAGATGATCCAAAATGGAGAGATGAAAACCATGAGAATGGTAGTAAGTAAATAAGATTGTAGAATAATACAAAGTAAAAAGCCCCGAGAAATCGGGGCTTTTTTGTAGGGTAATTTTAAAAGGTTGTCTTACAAAACAAAGAGATTAAGCGGCATGGTCCAGCATTCCCGACTTGGCAAATTGTTTCTTGGCGTAATCCGCGTTTACCTTCACCTCTTTTTCATCAGGCTTGGAAGGCAATTCAAACATCATGTCATTCATGATGGCCTCACAGATTGAGCGCAATCCTCTTGCTCCTAGCTTGTATTCCAAAGCTTTTTCCACGATGAAATCAATGGCTTTTTTGTCGAATGATATACGTATTCCATCCATCTCAAACAACTTGACGTATTGCTTGATCAATGCATTTTTAGGCTCTGTCAAGATTCTTCTCAATGCTTCCGCATCCAATGGTTCAAGGTAACTTAAAACGGGGAATCGACCAATCAACTCAGGAATCAATCCAAAGGTTTTTAAATCCAATGGCGTAATGTATTTCAACAAGTGTTGGCTGTCTTTCGCTTGTGCGGTCTTGCTGAAACCAATGGCGGTGGTATTGATGCGTCGAGCAATCATTTTATCAATGCCATCAAATGCACCACCACAGATGAATAAGATGTTTTTGGTGTCTATCTGTACCAATTTTTGTTCGGGGTGCTTTCTACCGCCTTGGGGTGGAACACCCACCGTGCTGCCTTCCAGCAATTTAAGCAAACCTTGCTGAACGCCTTCTCCACTCACATCTCTTGTAATACTTGGGTTGTCGCTCTTTCTGGCAATCTTGTCTATTTCATCAATGAAAACAATCCCGCGCTCTGCACGCTGAACATCAAAGTCTGCATTTTGCAGCAACTTGGAAAGTATACTCTCCACATCTTCTCCAACATATCCAGCTTCAGTTAAAACAGTGGCATCGGCAATGGCAAACGGTACGTTCAATATTTTAGCAATGGTCTTAGCCAATAGCGTTTTTCCTGTTCCCGTTTCTCCTACGAGGATTACATTTGATTTTTCAATTTCAATTTCTTCCGTCTTAGACTTTGTTGCTTTTTGTGACAACCTTTTGTAGTGGTTGTAGACAGCAACGCTCAGTACTTTCTTGGCGTCTTCTTGTCCAATGATGTAATCGTCCAAGTGTTTTTTAATCTCAGTTGGCTTGTAATTTTTGAAGGCAACGGGCTTTTCCGTTTTTTCCTCTTTGATGTCCTCCGCGATGATGCGATGCGCTTGCTGAGCACAATCGTTGCAAATGTGCCCATGCAATCCTGCAATGAGCATTTTCACTTCGTCTTCTTTTCTTCCGCAAAAGGAACAGTTTACATTTTTCATATTCAAAATTGGATAGCAAAGATACTAATGGAAGCGCCTATTGAGGGTCAACATCGATATTTACTCTGGTGCGGTTATGCGGTGGAGTCACCTTCATGGTCTGGACCAGTTTGTAGATCTTCAATTTATTATCCACCAATTCTTTGTTCATGGCCAATTTGATAGTGAAAATGCGGAGATGGTAGTTGTTGATTTTAGAAACAAAAGGCTTTTCTGGTCCCAAAACACCTTCTTTGAAAATCTCATGCAAACGCTGAGCAAGGTATTGGGCTGTTTCTTCTATTTCTTCTTCCTTTTTGTTTTTTAATGTCAATTTTACCAAACGCACATAGGGGGGATAGCCAAAATGAAATCTTTCATTGCTTTCCTTTTTGTAAAATTCTAGGTAATTGTTATCCATGACCAAAGGATAGATCCAGTGCTCAGGTTGTGTGGTTTGTATTAAAACTTTCCCCTCTGCTTTGCTCCTTCCTGCTCTTCCTGCAACTTGTGTTAGCAATTGAAATGTTCTTTCAATGGCACGAAAATCAGGAAAAGCCAGTAGTCTATCCGCGTGGATGACTCCTACCAATGTGACATTTTCAAAATCCAATCCTTTGGTGACCATTTGAGTGCCTACCAAGATGTCTATTTCCCCGTCCATTACTCTTTCCACAATTTTAGCTTGGCTGTTCTTGTTTCGGGTGGTGTCTCCATCCAAACGTTGAACAATCTTATCCGGAAAAATATTGGTTATTTCTTCTTCTATTTTTTCTGTTCCGGAACCCAACATTTTTAGATCTGACGAATGACAAGTGCCGCATTGCTTGGGCGGTATGGTCTTGTATCCGCAATAGTGACATTCCAAATGATGATCCTTTTTGTGGTAAGTTAGGCTGACATCACATCGGGTGCATTTGGTGATTTGCCCACAGGTTTGACATTGCCATTGGGGTGTATAGCCTCTTCTGTTTTGAAAGAGAATGACCTGTTGATTGTTATTTAATACAATGCCAATGTTATCAATCAAGTGCTGACTAAAAGAGTCGCGCATTTTGTCCTTTTGCCTCGCCTCAAGTAGGTTGATAAGCTCTATTTTGGGAAGGGAGGCGTGACCAAACCTCGTTGTTAGTTCTACGTATCCGTACCTTCCTCCATCCGCATTTTTGTAGCTTTCTAGGGATGGTGTGGCACTGCCCAGTAGTATGGGGCATTGGTGAAATTGGGAAAGCACTATTGCAGCATCTCTTCCATGGTAGCGCGGAGCAGGGTCTTGTTGTTTGTAACTGGCGTCATGCTCTTCGTCTACAATGATAAGTCCCAATCTTTCAAATGGAAGAAATATAGCGCTTCTGGCACCAATGATTATGTCGTATTCCCCTGGTTGATGCGTGATGATTTTGCTCCAAATTTCCGCGCGCTCATTTCCGCTATAGCCACTGTGATATACACCAGCTCTTATTCCGAATAATGCTTTTAAGCGTTGAACGATTTGTGTGGTCAATGCAATCTCAGGAAGCAAAAAAAGTACCTGCTTACCTTGTTGCAATTGTTCTTCAATCAAATGTGCGTAAACAGCTGTCTTTCCACTTCCCGTGATACCATTGAGCAATACAATGGGTTTTTGTTTCCATTGGTCTTGAATGGAGAGCAGGGCTGCTTGCTGCGCGTCACTTAACTCAGGTAAGCTGCTTATCGCAATCAATCCTTCTAATATGCGGTCAACACTTTTCTTTTTAATGGTGACGATGCCCTTCTCAACCAAGGCGTTGAGTTGACTTAAATGACAATTGGATTCCTGAAGGATTTCTCTTTTTTTGCCTTCCCATGCAGCTTCATTGTTGGCTTTTGTGACCAAGAATTGCAGCAGTTGGTATTGTTTTTTTGCGCCCTTTTCTAGTTCTTGCAATATGGGAATGCACGCTTCTATTTGATGGTAGGGATCTTGGAATAGAACAACATCAATCGTTTTCGGCTTGAATCTTTTCTTCACTTCCTGTTGCGGGAGCAATAGTTTTTTTTTCAACAGTTGCTGAAGAGCCGCGGAAAAATGTGTGCTTTTTATCTTTTTATTCAACTCCTCCCATGATTGGCTTCCATTGGCAGCCAATTCTTCGATGATCTCTTGTTCAAGTGGAGAAATATTGTTGTTTAATTCAACATCATCCGCGATGACATAGGTGGTTTCTTCATCAAATTTTAAACCCGGAGGCAGCGCCGATTGCATGACTTCCCCTATATGACACAGGTAATAATCTGCTACCCAAAACCAAAGTTTTATTTGCTTTTCAGTTACAATGGGGTATTCATCAATCAGCGATTCGATACATTTTGGATCATACGCTGATGGTACCTCTTCATGCATGGCTATGACGATCCCAACATACCTTTTGTTTTTACCTAATGGAACTACCACCCGCATTCCAGGAAGGAGATAGGGCGCAAATTCTTCGGGCACTTCATACGTGAGCGCATTGGGAATGGCAAGGGGCAATATGATGTCAGCAAAAGTGGGCATCTGAGCGAAGATAAAAAAGGGCCACTTGTGGTGACCCTTTAAAAGCAATGAATGTTTGAATTATCCGTTTTTCCTTTCAAGAACTTCATCAATCATTCCGTATTCCTTGGCTTCTTGAGCAATCATCCAATAATCACGGTCACTGTCGGCCCATACTTGGTCGTAAGACTTTCCACTATGGATGGCTATGATATCGTATAATTCTTTTTTCAATTTTTGAATCTCTCTAGCTGTAATTTCAATATCGGAAGCTTGACCTCTGGCACCTCCCAATGGTTGGTGAATCATTACACGACTGTGTTTTAGACCCGTGCGCTTGCCCGCTTGTCCAGAACAAAGCAAAACAGCACCCATGGATGCAGCCATACCGGTGCAAATGGTAGCAACATCAGGCTTGATGTATTGCATGGTATCATAAATGCCTAAACCAGCATAAACACTACCACCTGGGGAGTTGATGTAGATTTGAATGTCTTTGTTGTGATCCGTGTTTTCTAGAAATAACAATTGAGCCTGAATGATATTAGCGATATAGTCATCAATCTCAGTTCCCAAGAAAATAATGCGATCCGCCATCAAACGAGAAAACACGTCTACCTCACGGAAGGGCATGTTTCTTTCTTCAATCACGGTGCGTGTCATCATCTCAGGTCCATACATGTGAGAGATCACATCGTCTACTGCGGTCCCCGTGATATTGTGGGACGATGTAGCAAATTTTCTAAATTCTTTTCTGTTTATCATGGTTGTGTTTCTTAATGTTATGTTCTTTTTTCGTCTTCGTTGTCTGCATATTCTGAATAACCATATCTGTATCCATCGCCGTAACCATATCCATAACCGTAGACGTATCCATATCCGTATTTGTAAGCGTATTTGGCGTAATAATATCTCCAACGGTTTTGTTTGATGTTATTCAGAAGCAATGAGACGTGTGAAATGTCATTTTGGGTAAAGGTTTCCTCCAAAAAGCGCACACCCTGCTTGGTGGCTTTTTGTGTATTCAAAACACAAAAGCTGAGGTTCACTTTGTTCATCAATACCAAGGCGTCACTGATCAAAGCAAGTGGCGGTGTATCAATTAATATGTAGTCGTATTCCGTTTTGAGCTCTTCTAAAAGAACATCAATTTTTTTAGACAATACCAATTCAGAAGCGTTAGGCGGAATGGGACCAGAGAGAACGAAGTCTAGGTTTTTAATTTCGTGGTGAATGAGAGTTTCCTTCCAATGTTTTTGTCCCACCAAATAGTTGGAGACTCCATCCATTTTTGATAATCCAAAGACCTTGTGAATTCTTGGCTTGTGCAAGTCAAAGTCAAGGATAATCACTTTCTTATCTGCTTTGGCTAGGGTTGCAGCAATGTTTACGGTGACAAAGGTTTTACCTTCTCCGGGATGCAGCGAACTGACCAGAATGACTTTGCTTCCCTCTCCACCAAGAATAAATTGCAAATTGGTTCTGATGGATCGGAATGATTCACTGATGTTGCTTCTGGGTGCCTTAACGATTGAAATGGGAAAATCATTGGCTTGATCATAAAAGGGTACCCCACCAATAACAGGAAGTCTTGTTGCTACTTTGAGCTCTTTGGTATTTTCAATTCTTTCAAAAAACATTGTTCTCAAGAATCCGACAATCAAGGACAAAACAAAACCAACCCCAAAACTGATGTAGATGTACTTCTGTCGATCTGGACCAATAACACCCAAAGAGCGCGCCTTTTCTACAACATTGGTTTCCGGTACAATTCCCGCTCGGGCGATAATTGTACTCGCACGCTTTTCCAAAAGGAAATTGTATAGATTTTCATTCACCGTTAATTTCCGCTCAATGCCCAACATTTCTCTTTTGCTTTTAGGAATGTTTTTTAGCACCTTTTCCAATGCGGAGATTTGGGTGTAAAAGTCTGTTTTTTTGACCAATAACATTTTCTTTAGATCAGAGATATGCTGATTAATGTTTTTGGTTAAGCCGTTCAATTCATTGTCTATCCTAACAATCCGGGAGTCCTGCGGTGTTACATCCATCAAAAAGTTATGTCTGCGTTGTTTTAACTCTAGAACTTTGGTGATCATGTTTTGGAGATTGCCATCCTCATAGGTGTTGGCAAATACGGATGGTATCAAATCCGATGAATTAATGTCTCCAAAGGAGGATTGTATTTTTTCGATGCTGCTGACCTGAATCTCAATTTCAGCCAGCGCTTCTTGCGCTTTGGAGAGTTGATTGAAGGCACTTTGTTCTTTTTGTGATAAATCCACAACTTCATTGTCATCTGAGTAAGAGTCAAGAATGAGCTCCAATGAATCAATAATGTGGGTCATTTGGCTGATTTGTTTATCAATGAAACGCAAGGTGTTTTCGTTGATTTCAATTTGATTTTCTATCGTCTGATGAATGTACTCTTTGGTGAGGGTGTCCAAGAATTGTTGCGCATTCTCGGCTAATCCGTCATTGATGGATAAGGTTAGAATGCTGGAGTAATTGTTGTTGGCTACTGAAACAGCGGAAGCGTATTTACTTATTAATTGGTCACGGGTGTGAACTATAAATTTGTATGTCTGCTCTTTGATCAACTCAAATTCTTCTGCATTGATTCCTTTGGCCAAATCTACCTGAAGCTGGATCTGTCCATCTTTAACAGGTTTATTAAACTCGCATTCTTTGAAAAACTTAACGCCGCGTGCA